>NZ_DASQPW010000131.1:0-19770 GCF_035643755.1 Stackebrandtia sp.
CGCCGGGCTCGGCGTCGGCGCCGCCAGTGTCGACCCGTTCGCCAGTCCCACCGACCCGCTCTGGAGTGTTGGACCGACGTGGCTCAGCGACGGCCCCGCGGTGTTGTGTTCGGCGAAGCCCTTGGGCCCGTTGGACTCGCCGTCGCGGGGCACCCGCGGGCCGGTGTATCCCCGCATCCAGTCGGCGCGGCGCAGCGATCGCACATACCCGGCCGTGGTCTGGCGCATGTACTGCCGGGCATGTTCGTCGTATGTGGAGCGAATCTCGGTGTGGTCGCCGTGCGGCGCGTGCGCCAGCTTCGCGTCGCGCTCGTCGCGCAGCTCCAGCACGCGCTGGTGCGTCACCTCGGCCTGGTCCGAAAGCTCGAAGAAGACGCCGGGCTGTTCCCGCAGCGCCGCGTGCCCCTGGGAGCCGCGCTCCACCAGCCGGGTCGCCCGGTGGTGCAGCTCCTGGCCGGAGGCGCCCTCGAACCGGCCCTCGATCCCGGCGCGGGCGGCCAGGGCGGCGGTGACGCTGGCGTCCAGCTGGTCCGACAGCTTCTTCAGGCCCTTGCCCTGTTCGCGCAGGGCCGGGGCGTGCGCGGCGTCGTTGGCGGTGATCTCGAGGATGTCGTCCAGGCCGAGGTCCCGGAATTGGTCGTCGTTCATGGAACTCAAGCCCCCACCCCGGGCAGACCCGGCAGCTCGCGGTCACGCAGGATCGCGCCGAGGTCGTCGGCGGCGATCGAGTCCTGCCTGTCCAGGGCGTGCAGCACCTCCTGGGCCGCGGCGGCCATGGCGCGGCTCCCCTCCTCGATGCTGATCACGTAGTTCACCGTGTTGACGATGCGGCTGGCCAGGATCTCGCCGGCCTCGCGCCCCCGGTGCGGGTAGTTGACAGCCCCCAGGGTGACCTTGACGCCGCCCTGCCAGCGCGCGATGCCGGTGTCGAGGTAGTTGCCGGTGAAGGCCGGGGTCGCCTCGTCGCGGACGGCGGCCATGTCGCGCGCCGTCTGGTGCATCGTGTCGATGAACTGTCGCAAGGCGCGCCGATCGACGTGAATGCGGTCATTCATCGATGTGAATCTTCCTGTCGACAACGGGGGATGCGTCCAGCTTATTCGCAGTGAGGTGCCCCACCTCCCCTGAACGGTCAGGTCGTAACAGATTAGTTAGGAAACACGGGGTCAACGCGGTGGAACATCTCCCTGCCCGTCTCCTTGACCCACTTGGCGGTGACGCCGTCGTCGGCCGCGAAGTCCTGCGCGGCCTCGGCCAGCACGGTGCCGCCGTCATAGAGGGATCGGCTGGCGGAGGCCGACATCCGCTGCAACAGGTCCAACAGCGCCTCCCACGGTTCGGAGGTCTCTCCCATCGCCAGGAGCTGGGTGTCGTTGGCTTTGCTGAAGTCCTTGGTGGCCGTGGAGAAGTCCTTCGCCAGCGCGGGGACCTGGTTGGTCGCCAGGCCGTAGAGCTCCTTGAGGTCGGCGGCGGTGGCGCCGGTGGTGTGGAAGTCGCCGCGCCCCTTCACCAGCCTGCCCGGCTTCGGGTCCAGGCTGTCGCGGATGTCGTGCGAACCCTTGCCGTCCAGGGCCTTGAGGTCCCGATTCAGTCCCTTCACGATCTTGTCCTCGTGTTCGTCGAGCTTCTTCTGTCGGTATTGCAGCTCCGGGTACATCGAGTACTCCAGCAGCCAATAGACGTTGTCGTAGTCGGTGTTGCCGCTGGTGTCGGTGGCCGCGCTCTGCGCCACCGACAGGCCGCCGCTGACGATGGCGAAGGTCAAAGCGAGGCTGCCGCCGCCGGTGGCCACGGCGCCGACCACCCCGATCAAGGCCCCGACCACACTGAACAGCAGGTCGTTGTTGGGGATGTCGGTCTCGGCCTCCATCGCGTTGAGCGCCTTGATCGTGTTGTCGGCGATGTCGATGGCGTCGTTTTCGGCGGCCTTCAGCAGGCCCCGCAGGCAATCCAGTGCCTTGGACAGCTCCTCGGCGAGCGCGCCCTGGTTCTGGGCGGCGCCGTTGATGACGTCCAGGTAGTCGATGAACGCGTCGATCGTGGAGCCGCCGAACTTGGTGTCGTCGTGCAGCAGGTCCTTGAGGCGGAAGAACGACTCCTGCGCGGCGTCCAGCACGGTGCGGCCCCGGTCGACGGCGGCCTGCTTGCCGGGCAGCCCGTACGGGTCGCGGTACCCGATCCAGGCGAAGGCGCCGGGAATCCCCGAGATGACCTCGCTGTCGTAGGGGTCGGCGGGCCAGTCGTACACATAGGTCGGATTGTCGAAGACCCAATCGATGTATCCGTCACCGTCAATCTCCGTGAGGGCCGCCGCGGCGGCGGCCTCCTGGACCTCGTAGGCCTTGTCCATCACGGCGTTCACGCGGTGCTCCTCGGTTTCTCGATCGCGGGTGGCATACGGAAGTTACCGCGTGGTTCGCCGCTTCGCTCCCGCAAAGGACCTGGTCAGACCGTTCGGACACGCTTGGCGCGACCTGACCGTTCGGACGATGGCAGGGCGCGGCAAACCCCTCACGCTGGCCGAAACCGTGAAAGGAGCACCGTGACTTCGAACCAACCCGCCGAGCCGCCCACCGCGATGCGGACCCTCGAGAGGCTGTCGGAGATCTCTGACGGCCGCGTCACCGCCACCTCCCCCGACGGGCGCGCCAAGGTCACCCTCCAGGCAGGAAAGTACAGTGTGGAGCTTCGCGCCGACGGCTTCCAGGACCTGGATCCCAGGGACCTGGCGGAGGAGGTGACGCACGCCGTCTACGGCACCTCACGGGGTCGGCGCCAGGCCGAGCGGACGGTGCTGGACGCCTATCGCGCCCATCGGCCGAAGCGGCCGCCGCGTCCCGAATCGGAGCGCGCGCGGATTCGAAACGCCCAGGAATCGGTGTCCGTCACGGCGATCTCGGCGAGCCGCATGGTGCGCGGCAGCTGGGGCGTGACCGGCGGCCTGCGGCTGAAGATCGCCGCGGTCAACGCCGCGCACCGCGAACGGCTCGCCACCGAGATCTCCACGGTCCTCAACCAACTGTCCGAAGGGTTCCGTGCGGAACTGAAGCGGGCCACGGGAGAGGCGAAACGCCGGCTGCGCGCCGACGGACTCCCGTAACGACGAACGCGGGCCTCGGGACAGCGCCCGGGGCCCGCGTCGCGTGCGTCGTGATCAGTCCTCGCCCTTGCCCGTCTTCATGCCCTGCGAGATCAGGTCCATCACGGACGAATCCTGCAGCGTCGTGACGTCGCCCAGCGAGCGGTGCTCGGCCACGTCGCGCAGCAGGCGGCGCATGATCTTGCCCGAGCGGGTCTTGGGCAGCTCCGCCACCACCATGATCTGGCGCGGCTTGGCGATCGGACCCAGGGTCTTGCCCACGTGGTCGCGCAGCTCGGCCAGCAGCGCGTCGCCGCCCTCCACGCCGGAGCGCAGGATCGTGAAGGCCACGATGGCCTGGCCGGTCACCGGGTCGGTGGCGCCCACGACGGCGGACTCCGCCACCGCCGGGTGCGACACCAGGGCCGACTCCACCTCGGTGGTGGAGATGTTGTGGCCCGACACCAGCATCACGTCGTCGACGCGGCCCAGCAGCCAGATGTTGCCCTCGTCGTCGCGCTTGGCGCCGTCGCCGGCGAAGTACATGCTGTCGAATTTGGACCAGTACGTGTCGACGTAGCGCTTGTCGTCGCCCCAGATGGTGCGCAGCATGGACGGCCACGGCTCGCGCAGCACCAGGTAACCGCCGCCGCCGTTGGGAACCGAGTTCCCCTCGTCGTCGACCACGTCGGCGACGATGCCCGGCAGCGGGTGCTGGGCCGAGCCCGGCACCGT
This sequence comes from Stackebrandtia sp., assembly GCF_035643755.1. Classification (NCBI taxonomy): domain Bacteria; kingdom Bacillati; phylum Actinomycetota; class Actinomycetes; order Glycomycetales; family Glycomycetaceae; genus Stackebrandtia; species Stackebrandtia sp. The sequence continues at coordinate 3,815 of NZ_DASQPW010000131.1, forward strand.
CGAGGTGACGCCCGGCAGCGGGGAGATCATCTGGGACCCGGTCTCGGTCTGCCACCAGGTGTCCACGATGGGGCAGCGGTCGCCGCCGATGGTCTTGCGGTACCACATCCAGGCCTCGGGGTTGATCGGCTCGCCGACCGATCCGAGCAGCCGGAGGCTGGACAGGTCGAATTCCGCGGGAATGTCGTCGCCCCACTTCATGAAGGTGCGGATCGCGGTGGGGGCGCCGTAGAAGATGGTGACGCCGTACTTCTGGATGACCTCCCAGAACCGTCCCTTGTGGGGAGTGTCGGGAGTGCCCTCGTACATCACCTGGGTGGCGCCGTTGGACATCGGGCCGTACACGAAGTAGGAGTGGCCGGTGACCCAGCCGATGTCGGCGCTGCACCAGAACACGTCGGTCTCGGGCTTCAGGTCGAAGACCGCGTTGACCGTGTAGGAGCACTGGGTGAGATACCCGCCGCTGGTGTGCAGGATTCCCTTGGGCTTGGCGGTGGTGCCCGAGGTGTACAGGATGTACAGCGGGTGCTCGGCGTCGAAGGAGCGCGGCTCGTGCTCGGACGAGGCGGCGTCGACAACCTCGTGCCACCACAGGTCCTTGTCGGTCCACTCGACGTCCTGGCCGGTGCGCCGCACCACCAGGACATTCTCGACGGACGGACAGCGCGCCACCGACTCGTCCACCACCGGCTTCAGGGCGTTGGGCTTGCCGCGCCGGTACCCGCCATCGGCGGTGATGACCAGCTTGGCGTCGGCGTCCTGAATCCGGCCCGACAGCGCGTCGACGCTGAAGCCGCCGAACACCACTGAGTGGGTGGCGCCGATCCGGGCGCAGGCCAGCATCGCCACGGCCGCCTCGGGGATCATCGGCATGTAGATGGCCACCCGGTCGCCGGCCGCGATGCCGAGCCCGGTGAGGGCGTTGGCGGCCCGGGAAACCTCGTCCTTCAGGTCGTTGTAGGTGATGGTGCGGGTGTCGCCCGGCTCGCCCTCCCAGTGGATCGCCACCCGGTCGCCGTTTCCGGCGTCCACGTGCCGGTCGACGCAGTTGTAGGCGACGTTGAGCTCGCCGCCGGTGAACCACTTGGCGAAGGGCGGGTTGTCCCAGTCCAGCACCCGGTCCCACTTCTTCGTCCAATGCAGACGTTCGGCCTGCTCCGCCCAGAAACCCAGCCGGTCCGCCGCGGCCCGCTCATACGCGTCCGCCTTGACATTGGCGTTGGCCGCCATGTCCACCGGCGGGTCGAAGTGCCGCGTCTCGGTGAGCAGGTTGGCTAGCGTTTCCTGTGAATTGTTCGCGGAGTCGTTCACTGTCATCTCCTCGTGCTGACCAGGCCGGGCACCCGCCTGCGTGGAACTGTCAATTAGCCACGACCATAGTCCCGCGACGGCCCCGCCGTAAATGCGCCCCGATGCTTGATATGGGGCCCCGCGCGCACTTTCACGCACCCCTTGCGCCGAACGGCCGATGCAGACACCAACCGTCTAGACGGTATGGTCGGCTGGTGAGCGATCCCCTTGCACCCCTCCTGGAGCTCGCCGAAGTCGCCGACTCCTTGGAGAATGCCCGCTTCGCCGTCGACCGTACCCTGTGGCATAAGGCCCTGCGCCACAAGGGATCCGCGATCGCCGCCGAGGTTTCTCTGCGTTGCGCGGTGGCGTCGGCCGAATTGGACGGGGCCGCCTATCCCCTGGACGAGGTGCGCGCGGGGACCGTCACCGATCCCGTGGTGCAGGGCGCGCTGCGCGTGGCCACCGAGCTGCCGAACCTCGTCGCCACCTGGTCGACCGCCCCCCGCCAGGTGCTGGCCCGGCTGCATCTGCTGGCCGCCCGCGACCTCGCCGCCGACGACGACCTGGGCCGCCCGGTCGTCAACGCCTCCGGCAACTCCCGGCTGGACACCCTGTGCGCCTTGATAACCAGCGAGTCCAAGCTGCCCGCTTCCCTGGTGGCCGCGGTGGTGCACGGCGAGCTGCTGGCCCTGCGGCCCTTCCCGGTCGCCGGCGGCGTCGTGGCCCGCGCCGCCGCCCGCCTCACCCTGGCGTCGCGCGGCCTGGATCCCTTGCTGCTCATCGCGATCGACTGCGGCCACCTGCGGCGCGGCCCCGAGTACACCGGCGGCTGCCACTCCTTCGCCACCGGCACCCCCGACGGCCTGCGGGCGTGGCTGAAGCACTACGGCATGGCCCTGGAGGCCGGCGCCGACGAGAGCTCCCGGGTCTGCAACACCGTCTGAACCGCTGAACGCCCGCCCCTGAGCAGCCATTTTGGATCTATTCCAGATTCCCTTGAGATACGAAACCCAGCATTGGCGCGGGACCTTGTCGAATCTTCTTAAGGTCCCTTGTGCTGCAACGGTTTTCATACCACTAGGGGCCGAGTTTGTGGAATTTCGATCCGACCGGGAACGTGCTGTCGCGATTCGGCCGGCGGGTGAGGTCGACGCCCGACGCGCTCGCCGTTGAGTCCTTCGACGGGCGACTGACCTACCGGCAACTGGACGAGCGCGCCGAGCAGGTGTGCGGCGCGCTGCGCGACAGCGGGGTCGGCGCCGACTCCGTTGTGGGCGTGATGCTGCCGCGGTCCGCCGAGCTGGTGGTGGCGTTGGTCGGGGTGCTGAAGGCCGGTGCGGCGTACATGGCCATGGACGTGGCGCAGCCGCCGCGGCGGCTCGCGCGGATGCTGTCGATTTCCGGGGCGTCGCGCGTCCTCACGAACACCGTCCACGGCGCGAACCCGGCGCTCGCCGCGTCGGCGTCCGTGGAAAGGATCCTGCTCGACTCCGCGACGGTGCTGTCGCGGACGGACGTCGCGCGGCCCGTCACGATCGGTCCCGACGACCTGGCGTACGTCGTGTTCACCTCGGGCTCGACGGGATCTCCCAAGGGCGTCATGGTCGGTCACGCCGCGTTCGAGGACCTGATCGGTTGGTATCGCGTCGAATCGGGCATCACCGAGCACGATCGGCTCAGCATGATCGCGTCGATCGGATTCGACGCGGTGACCGTCGAGATCTGGCCGGGCCTGGCGAGCGGCGCGAGCCTCCACGTCGTCGACGAGACGGTTCGGCTGAACCCACCGCGATTGCGCGATTGGTTGTGCGACAACGCGATCACCGTGGCGTCCATGCCGACACCGCTGGCGGACGCCCTGTCGGACCTGGAGTGGAGGCCCGGCGCGTCGCTGCGCGTCATGCACACCGGCGGCGACCGGCTCGTTCGGCGCCCGGCGGCGGCGACGCCGTACACATTGATCAACGGCTACGGCCCCTCGGAGGCGACGGTCGCGGTGACCGCGGGTGTGGTGACTCCCTCCGGGCGGGGCTCCGGGCTCCCCTCGATCGGGCATCCGCTGCCCGGGGTCGTCCACTACATCCTGGACGAAGAGCTGCGCCCCGTGCCCGACGGCGAGCCCGGAGAGTTCTACGTCGGCGGCGTGGGTCTGGCCCGGGGATACATCAACCGCCCGGATCTGACCGCCGATCGCTTCGTCCCCGATCCATTCTCGACACAGGGCGGGCGGCGGCTCTACCGCACCGGCGATCTGGTCCGGCGGCGCGCGGACGGAAAGCTGGAGTTCCTCGACCGCAACGACACCCAGACGCAGGTGCGCGGCCACCGGGTGGAACCGGCCGAGGTCGCCGCCGCGCTGCTGGCGCACCCCGACCTCGCGCACGCGTACGTGCAGGCCCTGGCCCACCCCGGCGACGGCGGGTCGCGTCTCGTCGCGCACATCGTCCCGCGCGACCCGCACCGGATCCCGACGGTCAAGGCGCTGCGCGAGCGCCTGCGCGGCGACCTGCCCGAATACATGGTGCCGAGCGTCTTCGTCGTCGTTGACGCCCTCCCCTTGTCGCCCAACGGGAAGGTCGACCGGCAGCGCCTGCGCGAGGTGGACCTCGGGGAACGGCAAACCGGCGACGACTACCAGGAACCCCGCACCGCGCTGGAGTCGCGGCTCGCGCGGATCTGGCGGGATGTGCTGCGGGTGGATCGCGTCGGCGTCACCGATGACCTGTTCGACGTCGGCGGGCATTCGCTGACGGCCACCATCATCGCCGCGCGGATCCAGGACGGTGAGGGCGTGGAGATCACCGTCGCCGAGGTGCTGTCGACGACCACGGTGGAGCGGCTGGCGGAGCTGGTGGAACGGCGCCGCGGCGCGTCGCCGACCCTGCCCGTGCTCAGGGCGGGCGGCAAGACGCGGGCGCCCCTGTCCCGCCAGCAGGAGCAGGTGTGGTTCCTGGGCAAGCTGAACCCGGACAGCATCGCCTACCAGTCGCAGACGACCATCCGCATGGTCGGCGAACTGGATCTGGACGCGCTGGACGCGGCCGTGACCGAGCTCACCAGGCGGCACGCGATCCTGCGAACGACTTACCGCGAGGACGACTCCGGGCGTTGGCAGGTCGTTCACCCGCCCGAGCCCGTTCGGGTCCGCCGGGTCGACCTGACGGGCCTGCCGCCCGAGACGCGCGCGGCGCGCGGCGAGGAGCTCGTCGCCGCGGAGATGAGCCGCCGTTTCGACCTCGGCTGCCTGCCGATGCAGCGGTGGACGTCGATCCGGCTCGCGCCCGACGAACACGAGCTGGTCCTGGTGGAGCATCACATGGTCCACGATGGGTGGTCGTTCACGCTGATGATGCGGGAACTCAAGACCCTGTACGCCGCCCACCTCGGCGGCACCGCCGAGGTCCTGCCCGAACTCCCCGCCCAGTACGCCGACTTCGCGACGTGGCAACACGACGACCTCGCCGAGGGCGGCAAGCTGTCGGAACAGCTGGACTTCTGGCGACGGCGGCTGGACGGCCTCGGCGAACCGCTGACGGTGCGTCCCGACCACCCGCGGCCCGTGGTCTCCGCCAACCGCGGCAATACCCTGCGGTTCGAGCTGCCCGCGGCCCTGCCGCCGCTGGTGCGCGACTTCTGCCGCGGCCAGCGGGTGACGCTGTTCTCGACGATGTTCGCCGCGTTCAACGCCCTGCTGCACCGCTACACCTCGGTGGAGGACCTGTGCGTCGCCTCGGCCTTCGCGAATCGGCGCATCCCCGGCGCCCAGGCGATGATCGGGATGTTCGTGAACCCCGTTCCGTTGCGGCAGCGGGTTTCCGCGGACATGAGGTTCGACGAGCTGGTGCGGCAGTCGGCCGAGGGGCTCGCCGAGGCCGCCGCGTACCAGGAGTTCCCCTTCCCCGAACTGGTGCGGGCGCTCAATCCCGGCCGGGACATCTCGGGGCAACCGTTGACCCAGATTATGTTCAGCGCCCACGATTCCGCACTGCCCGACCTGGACTTCGGGGCCGCCAGCGGCACCGTCTTCGAACGCGGCAACGGATCGGCCAAGATGGACATAGACGTGGTCGTCCTGCCCCGCGCCGAAAGCCAGACCCGCGACGCGGCCCGCACCGACGAGCGCATCACCATGATGTGGGAGTACAACACCGAGCTGTACGACGAGACCACGATGCGGCGGATGGCCGACCGCTACGTCCAGCTCCTTCAGGCCGCGATCGCCGCGCCCGACACCCCGATCGGGTCGCTGCCGCTGTTGTCGCCGAGCGAGCGACACCGGGTCCTCACCGAATGGAACCCGCCCGCCGACTCTCGTCCGATCGCGGTGCACCACCAGGTGCTCGCCCACGCCGCCCGACGCCCCGACTCCCCCGCCGTGGCCGCCGACGGCTCGATCCTCACCTACGGCGACCTCGCGGGCCGCGCGGCGGCGCTGGCGCGGACCCTGCGGGACAAGGGAATCGGCCCCGGCGACGTGGTCGGCGTGCTGTTGCCGCGCTGCGCCCGGCTGCCGATCGCGCAGCTCGGCGTCATGCTGGCGGGCGCGGCGTTCCTGCCGATCGACGTGGACTCGCCGCCCGAACGCGTCGCGTTCCAGTGCGACGACGCCCCCGTGTCGACGGTGGTGACCACTCCGCGGTGGGCCGCCGGGCTCCCGTCCACGGTCGACGTGGTGAACGCGGACGGACCGTCCGGCGCGGCACCGCCGGCCGGCGTCGCGGTGGCGACCGATGATCCCGCGTACGTGATCTACACGTCGGGGTCGACGGGGCGACCCAAGGGCGTTGTGGTGGGCCACGCCTCCCTGGCGAACCTCGCCGAGTGGCACCGCGAGCGTTTCGGGTTGTCGCCGTCCGATCGGGTGTCCATGGTGGCGTCGCCCGCGTTCGACGTGTCGGTCGGCGAGATCTGGCCGGCGCTGGCCGCCGGCGCCTGTCTCGCCGTCCCCGCCGACGATGTGCGCCTGTCGCCGCCGAGGCTGCGGGATTGGTTGGGCGAACAGGAAATCACCGTCACCGATCTGCCCGTGGCGCTGGTGGAGTCGCTGCTGGAGCTGCCCTGGGGCGCCGAGACCCCGCTGCGTTTCATGTTGACCGGCGGCGATCGGCTCACCAAGCGTCCACCCGGGACGGTGCCGTTCGCGGTGGTGAACGCGTACGGGCCGACCGAGGCGACCGTGACCGCGACCAGCGGCACGGTGCGTCCCGACGGGGCGGCGGCGCCGTCCATCGGGCGGCCGATCAACGGCGCGGCCTGTTACGTGCTCGACGCGGAGCTGAATCCGGTTCCCCCCGGCGTCACGGGCGAGCTGTACCTGGGGGGCCGCGGCGTCGCGCTGCGGTACCTGGGTCGGCCCGACCTGACCGCCGACCGTTTCGTGCCCGACCCGTTCTCGGCCGCCGAGGGGCGCCGGATGTACCGCACCGGGGACCTGGTGCGGCATCTGCCCGATGGTCGGCTGGAGTTCCTGGGGCGCAACGACTCGCAGATCAAGGTCCGCGGACACCGCATCGAGCCCGCCGAGATCGAGGCCGCCCTGCGGGCCCACTGCGGGGCCGGCAGCGCCCACATCGCCCTGCGACCGCGGGACGGCGGCGGTGACTGGCTGGTCGGCTACCTGGTGTCGGCCGACGGCCCGCGCCCGGACGCCCCACAGTTGCGGGAGCGTCTGGCTCCGCGGCTGCCCGGCTACATGATCCCGCAGGCGTTCGTGTGGCTGGACGCGTTGCCGCTCAATCGAAACGGCAAGGTGGACGCCGCGCGGCTGCCCGCGCCGAGTCGCCAGGCCGCCCCGGGCGGCGCGTCGTCGCCCGCCGGCGACCTGGAACGCGAACTCGCCCGCCTGTGGCGCGAGGTCCTGAACGTCGAGGACGTGGGCGTCGGCGACAACTTCTTCGACCTGGGCGGGCATTCGCTGCTGCTGGGCCACGTCCACCACCGCATCACGACCGAGCTGGGCAGGGAACTGCCCATGGTGGCGCTGTTCCAGCACACCACGATTCGCGCGCTGGCCACGCATCTGTCCGAGGCGGACACCCGGGCGACGGCCGCGAGCGGCGCGCCCGCCCGCCGCGTCGGCGCGGCCCGCCTCAACCGCGGTCGTCGACGCTCCTTTCGAAGGGACAGTGAATGAACGACGCCGACGAGTCGAGACTGGCCGTCATCGGGATGGCGGGCCGATTCCCGGGGGCAGCGGGCCTGGAGGAGTTCTGGGAGAACCTGTCCCGGGGCGTGGAGTCGATCCGCCCACTACCGGTGCCCGAGGCGGCGACGCACCAGCCCGCCGCCGGGGTGCTCGACGACGCCGACTGCTTCGACGCGGGCTACTTCGGTTACGCGCCCGCCGAGGCGCTGATCATCGACCCGCAGCACCGGTTGTTCATGGAGTGCGCCGTCGAGGCCCTGGAGCACGCCGGACAGGACCCGTCGCGCTTTCCCGGGCCGATCGGCGTGTACGCGGGCAGCAGCCAGACGGCATACCTGGACACCCTGCGTGCGCATCGAGACCACATCGGAGGCTTCAGCGACTTTCAGCTGCGGCTGGCCACGGGCATCGACTTCCTGACCACCCGCGCCGCCTACAAGCTCGGCCTGCGGGGACCGGCGGTCACCGTGCAGACCGCCTGCTCCACGTCGCTGGTCGCCGTGCACCAGGCCGCGCAGGCCCTGCTGGCGGGCGAATGCGACATCGCGCTGGCCGGCGGCGCGAGCGTCCACATTCCCACCTACCCGGGCGAATACACCCCCGACGGCGTGCTGGCCGCCGACGGCCACTGCCGCGCGTTCGACGCCGCCGCCGACGGGACGATCAGCGGCAACGCCGTGGGAATCGTTGTCCTGAAACGGCTCGACGACGCCATCGCCGACGGCGACACCGTTCACGCCGTCGTGCTGGCGACCGCCGTCAACAACGACGGGAACCTCAAGATCGGCTTCACCGCGCCCAGTGTGGACGGACAGGCCGAGGTGATGCGCACCGCCCTGGAGGTCGCGGACCTGGAGCCCGACAGCATCGGATACGTCGAGGCGCACGGCACGGGCACCCCCCTGGGGGACCCCATCGAGATCGCCGCGCTGACCAACGCCTACGGCACCGCCCGCGAGGACGTGTGCTGGATCGGTTCGGTCAAGACGAACATCGGCCACACCGACGCCGCCGCGGGCGTGACGGGGTTCATCAAGGCCGTCCTGGCGCTGCGCCATCGCCACCTGCCGCCGAGCCTGCACTTCACCACACCCAACCCCAACATCGACTTCGCGAAGTCGCCGTTTCGGGTCAACACCGCGTCGCGGCCCTGGGATGCCGACGGCACCCCGCGACGCGCCGCCGTGAACTCCCTGGGCCTGGGCGGCACCAATGCGCACGTCATCCTGGAGGAGCCCCCGGACGAGGCACCGACCGACCCGGGCCGTATGTGGCAGCTGGTGGTGTTGTCCGCTCGTTCGCGATCCGCGCTGGCCCGGGCGCGCTCGCGGCTGTCGGCGCGGCTGCGGCGGCATCCCGACACCGACCTGGCGGACCTGGCCTGGACGACCCAGGTGGGGCGCCGGGCCCACGATTTCCGCTGCCACGTCGTGGCCGCCGACGTGGGCCCATTGGCGTCCATGTTGGAGCACCCAGGGGACGCGGTCGAGGCCACCGGCGACGCCGGGCGGTGCGTGACCATGCTCTTCCCCGGGCAGGGCGGCCAGCGGATCGGCATGGCCCGCGACCTCTACGAGACCGAGCCCGTGTACCGGGCCGCGTTCGACGAGTGCGCCGGGCTGTTCGCTCCCCGCGTTGGTGTCGACCTGCGCCGGGTGCTGTACGACGGCCCCGAGGACGCCGAAGCATTGGCGCCCTTGCCGATCGGGCACGCGGCGATCTTCGCCGTCGAGATCGCGCTTCATCGACTGTGGACGCACTGGGGGGTGACGCCCGATTCGGTCGCGGGCCACAGCCTCGGCGCGTTCGCCGCCGCGCACGTCGCGGGGGTGTTCACCCTGGACGACGCCGTGGCCGTCGTGGCCACCCGCGCCCGCCTCATCGGGGGCCTGCCCGAAGGCGGCATGGTCGCGGTGCCGCTGCCCGAGGCCCGGGTCGCCGAGCTGCTCGACGAGGGCCTGTCGATCGCGGCCGTCAACGCCCCCCGGCAATGCGTCGTGTCGGGTGCCCGCGCCGACGTCGATCGCTTCGCCGTCCGGCTCCGCGAGTCCGGCGTGGACGTCCGCCGGCTGCGGATCCCCGCCGCCGGCCACTCCCGGCTGGTGGACCCGATCGTCGACGAGTTCGCCCGCTTCGTGGAGACCGTGCCCATGCGGGAACCGGGCATGCCGATCTTCTCCGACCACACCGGCCAACTGCTCGAACCCGACCGGGCGCGAGACCCCGCGTACTGGGCGGCGCACCTGCGCGGCACGGTGCGGTTCGGCGACACCGTGGCGACGATTCTCAAGCACGACGACCACACCATCGTCGAGGCCGGACCCGGTCGCACCCTGAGCACGCTGGTGCGTCGGCACCCGGACTTTCGCGACGGCCACGTCGCCGCGGCCAGCCTGTCACACCCCGCCGAGGCGGGACCCGACCTGCCGAGCCTCGTGGACGCCGTGGGGCAACTGTGGACGTCGGGCCACGACATCGACTGGGCCGCGATGCACTCCGGTGCCCGGCGCCGCCGAATCCCGCTACCCGCCTATCCCTTCGAGCGGATGCGCTTCCGGGTGGAACCCGGGGCGGACGTCCCCATCTCCATCGACACCATCGGCCGGGAACGCCCGGAGGTCGCCCACGTCGAGGCGCCCGCCGGCGCGACCGAGGCGACGGTGGCGGCGGCCTTCCACAAGATCCTCGGCGTACCCGAGGTGGGCCGTCGGCACGACTTCTTCGCCATGGGCGGCGATTCGCTGCTGGCGACCCAACTCACCGCCTGGATCCACGAGCGGTTCGACACCCGCGTCTCGGTGCGCGCGGTGTTCGCCAATCCCACGGTCGCCGACCTGGCCGCGTTCATCGACCGGGCCACGGCCGACGACCCCGCAAACCCAAGGAGCGATTGACATGTTCGAAGACGACGACGAGCGGCGATACACCGTGGTGCGCAACATTTCCGGGCAGTACGCGATCTGGCCCGCCGACCGTGAGACCCCGCTGGGCTGGTCGGTGGCGGGACTCACCGCGTTCAAGGCCGAGTGCCTCGCGGAGATCACCGAACTGTGGACGGACATGCGTCCGGTGCGATCCGGCGCGGATCGGGATCGATGACCACCGCGGCCGACGTGGGCGACGCCGGGCGGGGCCTGTGGAGGCACCGCGACTTCATGAAGCTGTGGATCGCGCAGACCATCAGCCTGTTCACCTCCCAGTTCCTGCTACTCGCCCTGCCGCTGACCGCCGTGCTGCTGCTGGACGCCGGTCCCACCCAGGTCGGCCTGCTCACCGCGGCCGGATACGCCCCGTTCCTCCTCATCGGACTCCCGGCCGGGGTGTGGGTGGATCGCCTGCGCCGACGGCCCATCATGATCACCGCCGATGTGGCGCGGTGCCTCATCCTGTCGACGGTCCCGGTGCTCTACCTCAACGACGCGTTGACGTTGGCCGTCCTCTACCCGATCGTGTTCGCCGCCGGGGTGTTCACGGTGTTCAACGACGTGGCGGGGCAGTCCTACCTGCCGTCCCTGGTGGCGCGCGGGCAGCTCACCGACGCCAACGCCAAGCTGTCGGCCTCGCAGTCGACCGCCCAGCTGGCGGGGCCGGCGGGAACCGGCGGTTTGGTGCAGCTGCTGACGGGCCCCATAACCGTCCTGATCGGAGCGATCGGGTACCTCGGCTCGGCGCTGTTCCTGTCGCGCATCAAACATCGCGAGCCACCGGTCCGATCCGGCGCCGAGGCGGACGCGAACCTGTTGGCGCGCATGACACAGGGGCTGCGCTACGTGCTCGGGCACCGGCACCTGCGCCCGATCGCGGTGTCCACGTCCGTGGCGAACCTGTTCGACCTGTTCGGCATGGTCGCGGCGGTGCTCGTGATCTTCACCATCCACGAGCTGCGGCTGACGCCCGGGATGTTCGGCCTGGCCATGGGGCTGGCGAACATCGGCGCGGTCGTCGGCGCGGCCAGCAGCCGACACCTGGTGCGGCGCTGGGGATTCGGGCCGGTGCTGGTCGTGTCCTCGGCCCTGCCGGGCCTGGCCGTCGTGGTGTTGGCGCTGGCCACCCCGAGCACCGCCATGGCTTCACTGGCCGTCTGTCTGGGCGTGTGCGGCTTCGCCATCTCGGTGTTCAACGTCAACCAGCTCAGTCTCCGCCAGACCGTCACGCCCGACGAGTTCCAGGGGCGGATGCACGCCACCATGCGATTCCTCATCTGGGGCACCCTGCCGATCGGAACGGCGGCCGGTGGCCTGCTCGGCGACGCCATCGGGATCCGCCCCACGCTGCTGGTGGCCGGCATCGGCAGCGCGCTTTCCTGTGTGCCCCTTGTGATGGCGTCGATGCACCGGGTGCGTGTGATGCCCACCGAGCCCGCGACGAACGAGGTTGAATCATGACGCCGCCGAAGACCCCCTGGCTGGTCAACCGGCAACCCCGGCCCGGCGCGCGGCTGCGGCTCTACTGTTTTCCCCACAGTGGAGGATCCGCGGGCGAGTACGCGCGTTGGGACGAGGGACTGTCCGATGTCGAGGTGTGGGGGGTGCAGCTCCCCGGGCGGGGACACCGGGCGGCGGCACCCGCCTCGCGCCGCATGGACGACCTGATCGCGCGGCTGCTGGGAGAGGTCGAGTTCCGACCGCCCTTCGCCCTGTTCGGGCACAGCCTGGGGGCCCTGATCGCCTACGAGACGGCGCACGCGCTGCGGGCGCAGGGGCGTCCATCCCCCGTGCACGTGGCGGCGTCGGCGTACCCGGCCCCGCACCTCACCCGCCTCCAGGAACGCGAGCCGCTGCACAAGATGGACGACGCCCGGCTGGAACCCTTGGTGCTGGAGGGATACGGCGCCCTCGCCGACGAGCTCGCCTCCGATCCCGAGTACCTGGGGCTGGTGATCGCCGGCCACCGCGCCGACTACGAGGTATTCGAGACATACCGATTCGTCGAACGCGAGCCGCTGGACGTCCCGATGATGATCCTCGGCGGACTCGACGACGACATCGGGGCCCCCGAGCTGGCCGGATGGCGCGGCCACACCCGCGCCGGTTTCGGGGTGCACCTGCTGCCCGGCGGCCACTTCTACCTGCGAGACGAGCGGGCCGCCGTGCTGCGGCTGATCGGCTCGATCCCGCCCGACGTCCCTTCGACCCCGGGAGCGACCCGATGACCACCACGCCCGGCCACGCGCCGCCCCTCCCCAGCCTGATGACCGGCCTGTTCGACGGGCGGGTCCGCTGGGACCTGCTGCGGGACTTTCCACGGCAGTCCCAAAGCGACGCCCGACAGGGGGACGCGGTCATCGCCGAACTCGACGGCATCCTCAAGCGCTACGGCGATCCCGACGACGTGGAGACCGACGGCAACCTGCCCGACGGGCTCCTGGAGACCCTGGCGGAGCGGGGCCTGCTGAACATGCGTCCGGGGCCCGAGGAGGGCGGTCGCGGGCTGTCGCGCGCGAACACGTTCCGGGTCCTGGAGGCCGCCGCCGACTGGTCCCCGACGTTGAGCCTCACCATGGCGCCCAGCAACATGCTCGGCGCCGGAAGCTACCTGCCGATCCTGCCTCCGGGGCCGCTGCGCGAGTTCATCGCCGCCAACATCCCCCGCGGCATCGGCGCCGGGGCCGACACCGAACTGTTCGGCGCGGCGAACCGCCTGCGCGCCACCACCGCCACACCCGTCGACGACGGCGCGGCATATCTCGTCAACGGCGAGAAGGCATACATCGTCAACAGCCCGGGCGCCCGGATCATTGACGTGTCCGCGACCATCCTGGACAACGGCGACCCGCGGGTGGCGTTGTTCTTCCTGACCACCGACACCCCGGGGGTCGAGGTGGGCCCCCGCCACGACTTCATCGGCTATCGCGGTCTGCCCAACGGAATGATCCGGCTGCGCGACGTCCGGGTGCCGCGCGAACACGTGCTGGGCGACGCCGCCGACGGCTGGCGGTCCGTGCCGGAGCTGACGGGCACCATGAACCAGGCCCGGATGTTCATCATCGGTTCGTCCTCCCTGTCGATCACCAAGCACTGTGTACGGTGGGCGACGCGATTCGCCGCGCGCAAACACATCGACGGTGTCCCGCTGGCCGAATACGACCACGCCCGCCAGCTGCTGGCCTCGGGCGCCGCCGACGCCTTCGCGCTGGAGAGCCTGATCGCCTGGTGCATCCACGGCGCCGAACGCGCCGACACGATGCTCGAGCAGCGCGCCGCCAAGAACCTCACGTCGATGACCTGCTGGCGCGTCACCGACCAGACGGTGTCCCTGATGGGCGCCGAGGGCACCGAATCGGCCGCCAGCAAGAAACGCAGAAACGCGCCCCACGCCGAACCCGTGGAACGCTTCCAGCGCAACGCCCGCGTGCTGCGGGTGTCCGGGGGCGTCGACTTCCTCGTCGACTACGCGGCGGGGCGCGCGGGCGTCTTCGCACACCACTACGCGATGGCCGCCGGGGAAGTCTCCCGCCGCGACGGCGTCGCGCCGCCGACCCCGGAATTCGTGGGGCCCAACCGGGACCACGCCGACGCCATCGCGCGGCTGGCGCGCGAATACGCGTCGCGGGCCGAAAAGTTCGTCCGGCGCCACCCCGACCCCGCCGACCTGCACCGGCACGAGCAGATCCCGATAACGATGAACCAGATCGGCTCGGAACTGACCACCATGGCGATCGCCCTGGCCCGCGGCCACCAGTCCGGCGGCGTGGCCGCGGACCTGGCCGACGTCTACTGCGTCCACGCCCGGCGGCGCGTCGACGACCTGTGGTGCCGGCTCGACGCGAGCACGCCGCAGGGACAGGACCGGGTCGTCGCCGACCTGCTCGACCGACACGCGCCCTCCAGGAGCCCGAAGTGAAGTCCATTCTCGACGCCGTCACGAGCCCGCACGCCGGTCCCGCCGACATCGCGGCGCTTCCGCTGCCCGAGTCGTACCGGGCCGTCACCCTGCACGCCGACGAGGCCGACATGTTCGCCGGCATGGACAGCGCGGACAAGGACCCCCGCAAGTCCCTGCACGTCGACGACGTCGCCGTTCCCGAGCTGGGGCCCGGCGAGGCCCTGGTCGCGGTGATGGCCAGCGCCGTCAACTACAACACCGTGTGGAGTTCGATCTTCGAACCGGTGCCGACGTTCGCGTTCCTGAGGCGATACGGGCGCCTGTCGGCGCTGGCGGCGCGCCACGACCTGCCGTACCACGTCGTCGGATCGGACCTGTCCGGCGTGGTGCTGCGGACCGGCGTCGGCGTCAACGCCTACAAGCCGGGCGATCGGGTCGTGGCGCACTGCCTGTCGGTGGAACTCGAGGCGCCCGAGGGGCACGGCGACACGATGCTCGACCCCGAGCAGCGCATCTGGGGCTACGAGACCAACTTCGGCGGCTTCGGCGAGATCGCCCTGGTCAAGTCCAATCAGCTGCTGCCGAAACCCGAACACCTCACCTGGGAGGAGTCGGCGTGCTCCGGGCTCGTCAACTCCACCGCCTACCGGCAACTCGTGTCCACCAACGGCGCCAACATGACCCAGGGCGACAACGTGTTGATCTGGGGCGCCTCGGGCGGCCTCGGGTCGTACGCCGTCCAGTACGCGCTGGCCGGCGGCGCGAACCCGGTGTGCGTCGTGTCGTCGCCCGACAAGGCCGAGCTGTGCAGGCGGATGGGCGCCGAGACGGTGATCGACCGCGGTGCCGAGGGCTTTCGCTTCTGGTCGGACCCGCACACCCAGGACCCGGGCGAGTGGAAGCGTTTCGGGCGCCGGATCCGCGAGCTCACCGGCGGCGAGGACGTCGACATCGTCTTCGAACACCCCGGCCGCGAGACGTTCGGCGCCTCGACCTTCGTGGCGAAGCGGGGCGGCACCATCGTCACCTGCGCCTCCACCACCGGATACCTCCACGAATTCGACAATCGATATCTGTGGATGAATCTGAAGCGCATCATCGGCTCGCACTTCGCCAACTACGCCGAGGCATGGAGGGCCAACCGGCTCATCGCCAAGGGCAGAATCCACCCCACCCTGTCCCAGACCTACCGGCTGGACGACGCCGGCCAGGCCGTCCACGACGTGCACGCCAACCGGCACCACGGCAAGGTCGGGGTGCTGTGCCTGGCCCCCCGCGAGGGGCTGGGCGTCCGAGACACGGAACTGCGGCGGACGCACCGGGCCGCCATCGACCGCTTCCGGCGTTGAAGTTTCGAGCGCGAGTTGGATCCCCGGGGCGGCAGCGGGCACAATCTATGCCCAGTGCGTCCGAAAGGATCATGGAGTGCCCGTCTCCTCCGCCGAGCTGTCAATCGTCACCGCGCGTGCCCAGTCGCGGGACAAGACGGTGCGCGCGACCCTGAGCCAGGCCGCCGGGCTGCGGGTCCGGCTGAAACCGGGCAGCCTCGACGGCCACACGCCCGACAGCCTGGCGCGCGCCGTGTCCGCCGCCGTCACCGGCGTACTGGCCGGCTACCGCCGCGCCGGCGACCGGATCGCCGCGCGCGAGCTCGGCGCGGGCGGCCTGGAGGGGTTGCGCGACAGCGCGACCG
>NZ_DASQPW010000132.1:0-27596 GCF_035643755.1 Stackebrandtia sp.
TCGTCATCGAGCCGTTCCGTCCGCCGGTCGAGCCCCGGCGCCGCCTCACCGGCCGCCGCGCCGTCGTCGTCGCGGTGGCGGCCGTGGCGGTGCTGGGTCTGGCGGCGTGGACGCTGGTGCCGTTGTGGGTCAACGACTCCCCGCACGGCCCGTCCACCGTGCTGGGGGACCCGCGTACCGCCGACCCGTGCGCGCTGCTGGACCCGTCCACCCTCACCAAGTACGGCGAGACCTCGCTGGACACCGACTACGGCAATTTCAACCGCTGCGACGTGCTGGTGTCGGGCGACGAGGACGGCGAGGTGCGCGTCTCGGCCGAGTTTCAGCGCCTCGACGAGCCGCCGTCGGGACCGTCGAAGCGCCTCGCCGGGTTCGACGTGGTCAAGCTCGGCCAGGACAGCGACGGCTGCGAACGCAAGCTGCGGCTGTACGACGACTACTACCTGGCGCTCAGCGCGGAGCGCTTCGTCGACCGCAAGTACGACCTGTGCGGCATGGCCGATGTGGCCACCGAGCACGCGCTCAAGGTGCTGGGGAAGGGGACGATTCCCCGCCGCGACCCGCCGCCCGCCGACGCCTCGCTGATCCGTCTGAAGGCGTGCGGACTGTTCGCCGCCAAGGCCCAGTCCCGGTTCCCCGGGGTCGACGCCGACCACCGCGAGGTGGGCTTCGCCGACTGGGAATGCCAGTGGCACAGCACCTCTAGCGGCGACACCCTGTCGGTGAGCTTCGACCGCGACGACCCCAAGAACGTGCACGACGGCGACACCACCACGCTGTCCGGCCACCTGACGTTCGTGGTTCCCGACGGGTACGGCGACGACACCTGCCTGGTGCGCATCATTCACCGGCATTACACCAACGGCCAGGCCTTCCCGACGGTCGAGATCGTCAAGCTGGTGCTGCGCGGGGCCGCGTCGCCGAAGCACCTGTGCACCCTGGCCGCCAAGGTCGCCGCGCCGGTCGCCGCCGCGCTGCCTAAGGTGTGAGGCGAGACCGTGTCCACGAAGGCCGATATGAACGAGATTTCGCCAGACAGAGCCGGACGGCCGCTTCCGGGAACCCACGGCAGCCTCGCCCTCGGCGTGCCGGAATCCAGCCCGGGGACGATCTACGCGCTGGCGGTCACCGGCGGAATCCGGCTCGGCCCCGGGGAGGGGCGGGAGATCCTTTTCGGACGCAACCGTCCCGATGTGCATGTGTGCGTGGGGGAGTACGACCAGCGGGTCAGCCGCAACCACGGCAGGGTGACCCACCGCGGTGGCCAATGGTGGGTCGCCGCCACCGGGCGGCTGCCGGTGCGGCTACCCGGCTCACGGCTGCTGTACGCCGACGACGAGCCCATCCCGCTGGCCGCGGGCTACACGCCGCTGTTCGTGCTGGGTTCGCGCGGCCGCGAGCACCTGCTCGAGCTGTACGTGACGGCCGACGGCGACGAGGCGCCGACCTCCCGCCACGGCGAGCACACCCGGCCCCCCAAGGTGTGGCGGCTGGACGCCACGGAGCGGCTCGTCCTGGTCGTGTTGGCGCAGCGCTATCTGCTGCACGAGGCGTATCCGCAGCCGCTGGCCTGGCGCCAGGCCGCCGAGCACCTCGCCGACCTCCAGCCGGACACCAGGTGGGGGGCCAAGCGCGTCGAACACCTGGTGGCGAAGGTGCGCACCCGGCTGTCCCAGGAGGGCGTCCCGGGCCTCACCCGCGAGGAGGTCGGCGAGCCCGTCGGCAACACGTTGAACCACAACCTGATCCGCGAACTGATGGAGGGCGCCACCCTGGTGCCCACCGATCTGCGGCTGCTGGACACCTAGGCGCTACAGCCGGTCCAGCCATTCGTGGTCCGGGTGCTGCCTGGCGATCGCCGCCGCCAGCCACCCGCGGGCCTCGGCGTCCAGACCGCCGACGGTGCGGTCGAAGTCGACGCGGTCCTTGTCGCGCATCTGCTTCGACTTGTGCAGCAGCACCGCCTGCGGCGCCATGTAGGAGAGGCCGTCGGCGGCGGTGACCACCGCCCGCGACATCGGCAGGCGGATCGAGTGGTCGCGCTTGAACACCCACTCGTCGCCCTCGACTATGGACAGCGGAAGGTCCATGATCCACGGCTCCGTGGCGTCGCGCCGCGCCCACAACTGTTGCCGCCCCGGCATCATGGGGTTGTCGCCCAGCAGGGGATTCAGCGACCCCGAGTGCGCCTCCCAGAAGTGCATCGCCGGCAGGTGGGCGCGCAGCGCCGCCACGTCCCGCATCGGCAGGGTCACGTCGACGTCGTCGTGCGGACGGCTGGTGCCGGTGGCGGCGTCGATGGCCAGGCCGCCGACGATCCACCAGCGCACACCCGAACCGTCCAGCAGCTCGGCGATCTCGGTGGGGGACAAGGGATCCCACGGCCCGTACCAGGACAGGAACTCCGGCTCGGACAGATCGTTGGCGACCAGGCGCGGTGCTTCGGGCATCGCGGCATCGTGCCACACGGCACGGCCGCTGTCGCCTCAGTTTTGGTAGACCACCGTCACCGGGGCGTGGTCCGACCAGCGCGCGTCGTGGGTGTCGGCGCGCTCGATGACCGCCGAGGCCGCGGTGTCGGCCAGCCGCGGGGTGGCGACGTGGTAGTCGATCCTCCAGCCCGCGTCGTTGTCGAAGGCCCGGCCCCGATACGACCACCACGAGTACGGCCCCGGGCCCTCGGGATGCAACCTGCGCTGCACGTCCACGTACCCGATGTCGTCGAACACCTTGGTCATCCAGGCGCGCTCGTTGGGCAGAAACCCGGCGGTCTTCTGGTTGGCCTTCCAGTTCTTCAGGTCGTCCTCGCGGTGGGCGATGTTCCAGTCGCCGCACACCACCACGCCGCGCTTCGCCTTGTCGGAGCGCTTGCGCAGGTCGGTCAGGTAGTCGGCGAACTCCTCCATGAACCGTTCCTTCTGGTCCTGGCGGCGGGTGCCGGTCTCGCCGGAGGGCAGGTACAGGCTGGCCACGGTGACGCCGGGCAGGTCCACCTCGAGGTAGCGGCCGGTCTCGTCGAACTCCTTCGACCCCCAGCCGACCTGGGTGCGGGTCGGATCCTGGCGGGTCAGCACCGCCACCCCCGCCCGTCCCTTGTCGACGGACGAGGCGATGTGGAGGTTCCAGCCGTCCACCTCGCGGACCTCGGCGGGCACCTGTTCGTCGGTGGCGCGCACCTCCTGCAGACACACCGCGTCGGCCGAGGTGGCCGACAGCCACTCCACGAAACCCTTCTTGGCGGCGGCCCGAATCCCGTTGACATTGACCGTGGTAACAGTGATCACGAGCGCACCCTACCCGGTTTCGGCGGTACGGTCGAGCGATGTCCCCCACGACGCGTCGCACCGTCCGGGTGCTGTGCCTCGACGCCGATCACCGCGTCCTCATGCTGCGCTGGAAGGACCCGGTGGACGCCCACGAACTGTGGGAGCCGCCGGGCGGCGGTATCGAGGACGGCGAGACCCCGATCGCCGCGGCCCGCCGCGAGCTCGCCGAGGAGACCGGCCTGGTCGCCGATCGCTGGAACCCCACGCCCACTCCGGTGGAGGTGGAGGGGCGCTGGAAGGGCCGTCGGCTGTCCTACACCGAGCCATATTTTCTGGCGCACGTGGACGCGCGGCGGCCCGCCATGGGCCGCGACGGCCTGATGGACGACGAGACGACCACCCTGATGGAGCAGCGCTGGGTGCCGTGGCACGCCGTCGCCGCCCTGCCGGACACGGTGTACCCGCCCGACGTGGTCACGGTTCTGACGCGCCTGGACCCCGGCGGCCCCTGGGCGGGGTTAGGACTTGGCGGCGTACGCGGCCAGGCCGTCGGCGAACTTCTGGAGGTTGCGCCGCATGCCCGCGGCGAACAGCCACCCGGTGCCGACGTACTTGGGGCGGAACCGGCTCGACCAGTCGATGTGGCAGCCGCCGTCGTCGGTGGGCGTCAACTCGACGGTGCCGCGGTAGTCCAACATGGGCAGACCCTCGTTGGTGTACACGTATCGCTTGCCCGGCACCAGTTCCACCAGCGTGTCGTAGCCGGTGTTGCGCCCCATCACCTGGCGCCGCACCTCGCCGACGGAGTCGGGGACCCCGTCGGGGGCGGGCTTGTGGACCTCGCACACCGTCATGGGCGACCACTTCAGGGTCTCGTCGCGGTCGAGCAGCAACCGGTACACCTCGTCGCACGACGCCGTGGTGGTCGCCGAGACGGCTATCTTCTTAAACGCCACGTCCACTCCATACAAATAGTGATATGTACACACATACCACATTGCACATTCGGGCCCGGAACCGCGGCGCCGTGATTCAGCCGAAGTCGCGCAGGTCCCGGTACAGCCGCACGCGGTCGGCGTCGCACGGAATCTCGCCGTAGCGGTACAGCACCCGGTCGGCCAACGGCCTGGGCAGCGCGCGGGTCAGCGCCGCCAGGTCGGTGTAGCGGTCGGCGACGCCGAGCCTGGCGGCCTCCGCCAAGCCGGTGACCACGTGGGTGTCGGGGTCGACGAGCACGTGCGCCGGTATCAGGTCGCCGTGGCACACGGCCTTCTCCTCGCGCCCGGCCGACAGCGCGAAGGCCATGAGCTCGACCAGCAGGCGGGTGCGCCCGCGCGGGGTGCGCGCCGCGGGCAGCACGTCCACGTCGAGCTCGGCCATCGCCGCGGCGGCGCACGCGCGCGGCATCGTGACGTTCAGGCAGCGGTCGAAGGGGCAGGCGGCGCGGTCGAGGGCATGCACGGTCGCGGCCAGGTCGGCCAGGGCGTCGGCGACCTTGGTGGTGTCGGTCGACGCCGCCACCGTCGAGGCGGCGACGCCGTCGGGCAGGCGCGTGACCAGGAAGTTCTCGTATTCGCACTCGCCCGCGTCGATGACCTCGGGGACGGGGATGCCTTGGGCGGCAAGCCATCGCAGTTTCTCGGCCTCGGCGGTGGGCGCGGTGTCGGGGTAGGCGATGTCGGCGTCCTCGGCGATCTTGACGCGCAGCCGCAGCGGGCCGTCCAGGTCGAAGATCGCGCCCTCGCAGGCGGTGTCGATGCCGACGGGCCGCCACCGGTACGCGGCATAGGTCCTGCGCAGGCGCTCGCGGGCCGGGGATGACATGGCAGCGATTGTGCCGCAGCTCCTCGCATGGGCGCGGCAACGACACCCCCGGGCGGCGCCGCGCGATTTCGACGCGGCGCCGCCCGGGCCGTCACGCGGCGGCGCGGATCGCCTCGACGAAGCGCCCCAGGGCGTCGTCGGACAGGTGGCGCGCCAGATCCGCCTCGGTGATCATGCCGACCAGCCGGCGGTTGTCCATGACGGGCAGCCGACGGATCTGGTTCGCGCGCATCACCGTAATGACCTCGTCCACGTCGGCGCCGGCGTCGATGTGGAACGGGACCCCCTCGGCGAGCTCGCCCGCCGTCATGGCGCGCGGGTCGCCGCCGGTGGCGACGCACTTCATGACGATGTCGCGGTCGGTGATGATGCCGCGCAGCCGATCGTCCTGGCCGCACACCGGTAGCGCGCCGATGTCGCGATCGCGCATGTGCCGCGCCGCCTGTTGCAGGGTCTCGTGCTCACCTATGCAGGTCGCACCCGAATGCATGATGTCTCTGGCGTTCGCCATGTCCCCTCCTACCGCGTGGTGAAAAAGTCGCGGAACCCCCGGAAGATGCCGTCAGCGTACCGACAAGGGCGCGTGCCGGTGGGCCAATCAGCGCGACGCCCACCACGTCGACGGCGACGCGACGGCGTATCCGAGGGATTCGTACAGCGGACGGCCCAGCCGCGACGCCGTCAGCGTGGCGGGTAGGTCTGCCAGCGGCGCCAGCGAGCCGAGCATGACCGCCCGGCCCACGCCGCGGGAGCGAAACTGCTCGTGGGTGCCCACCCAGTAGTGGCTGGCGAGTCCATTGTCGACGACGCTGACGCAGGCCCCGGCGATCTCGCCGTCGAGCCGCGCCGCGTACACCGCCACGCCGGGCTCGTCCAGGATCGCCGGCGGAAACATCTCGCCGCCGCGGTACGGCAGGAACTGCACCAGCCCGAAGCTTTCGATCACGGCGCGTTCGGCCCCCCGCAGCTCTTTCTCGTCGCCGACCCTGGCCACCTCCATCGCCGGCGCGGCAACGGGCGCGGGCCGGCGCGCCATGACCGGCATCTGCCAGCCGCGCAGCTCCAACCGCGCCAGGTCGGTGGCGCTGAACGGATCCTCGACGTTCACCGGGCCCGCCGCCTTGGCCGCCAGCTCGGCGATCGCGGCGACGTCCTCGGCGGACGGGTCGGGGCGCTGGATCAGGACGCGGGTGCCCGCGCGGGCGTCGCCGACCACGGCCAGGAACGCGGGGGTGTTGATCACCTGGTGGCCGCGGCTGCGGCCCGTCGCGGCCCAGAAGGCGGCGGAGTTGCGGGCCTGAAGCAGCGGCGCGTCCCGAAGCGAGATGGTCATGGCGCCCACAATCCCTTGCCCCCGTCGCCGGGGATTGTGTGGGCCGCCGCGATGAGATCTCGGTATCAGCCGCCTATCGGACGTACGCGGTGTAGACCCACCCGTTGTTCAGGGTGCCGCCCTTGAACTGGTACCACCGCTTGCCGTGCTTGTTGGTGCAGTAGTGGTCGAAGGTGTAGCGCTGATGCTTGGCGTGGGCGAAGATCGAGGACGTGCCGCTCGGGCTGTAGTGCACCGGGGCGCCCCTGGACGCCGTCAGGTGGAAGGTCTTGGTGGCGCAGTTGCCGTCGGCCCGCGCGGTGGCGACGCCGCCGACCACGCCGACGGTCAACACGGTCGCCGCCGCGATCGCCAGGACTCCCTTACGCATGTTCACTCCTTTGTCGTGGGACTGTCGGGTTGTCCTGAAAGTGTTCTCAACCGGGTCTAGGCCGGGTCTAGCCGTTAAGGTGCGTCTGGGGGGTAGATCACGATGGCTGAGCCGATATTTCCGTACGCCGACGAGCAGGACTTCGCCGACGCCGATCGGGGACTGATCGCCACACTGGATTCGGTGGTGGTGAAGAACGACAACGGGGATGTGGTGTGGGACAACGACTCCTACACCGCTTTCCTGGACGGGCAGGCACCCGAGACGGTGCATCCGAGCCTGTGGCGGCAGTCGCGGCTGGCCGCCAAGGCCGGGCTGTTCGAGGTCGTCACGGGCATCTACCAGGTCAGGGGCCTGGACCTGTCGAACGTCTCGTTCATCGAGGGCGACACGGGCGTGATCGTGGTGGATCCGTTGTTGTCGGTGGAGACCGCGCGCGCCGCCCTGGCGCTGTATCGGGCGCATCGCGGGAATCGGCCCGTCACGGGGCTGATGTACACCCACAGCCACGCCGACCACTTCGGCGGCGCCAAGGGAGTCACCACACAGGACGACGTCGACGCCGGGCGGGTCCCGGTGATGGCGCCCGCGGGGTTCATGGAGCACGCGATCGCCGAGAACGTCTTCGCGGGCACCGCGATGGCCCGCCGCGCCGGGTACATGTACGGCGCTGCCCTGCCGCGCGGGTCGCGCGGCGGCGTCGGCGCGGGCCTGGGCCAGACCACGTCCACGGGCACCGTGAGCGTCATCGCCCCAACCATCCACATCACCGACACCGGCCAGGAGGTCGCCGTCGACGGGGTCCGCCTGGTGTTCCAGCTGGCGCCGGGCACCGAGGCACCGTCCGAAATGCACATTCAGGTGCCGCAGCGGCGGGCGCTGTGCATGGCCGAAAACGCCACCCACACCCTGCACAACCTGCTGACGCTGCGCGGCGCCCTGGTGCGCGACCCGCACGCGTGGGCCGGGTATCTCACCGAGGCGATCGAGCTGCTCACCGCCGACGTCGACGTCGTGTTCGCCTCGCACCACTGGCCGACCTGGGGGCGCGACAACGTGGTCCGATTCCTTGGCCTGCAGCGGGACCTGTACGCCTACCAGCACGACCAGACGGTCAGGCTGCTCAACCGGGGCCACACCGGCGCCGAGATCGCCGAGACGTTCGAGCTGCCGCCGGCCCTGCAAAACGCCTGGCACACCCACGGGTACTACGGGTCGATCAGCCACAACGTCAAGGCCGTCTACCAGCGCTACATGGGTTGGTTCGACGGCAATCCCGCCCGCCTGTGGCAGCACCCGCCGCGCGAGGCCGCGCTGCGCTACGTCGACTTCATGGGCGGGCCCGACGCGGTGGTGGCCAAGGCCCGAAGGAGCGTCGACGACGGCGACCTGCGGTGGGCCGCGCAGGTTCTCGACCACGTCGTGTTCGCCGATCCCGCGCACGCCGAGGCCCGCGGCCTGCTGGCCGAGGTGTTGGAGCGGCTGGGCTTCGGCGCCGAGAACGGCACCTGGCGCAACTTCTTCCTGTCGGGGGCCACCGAGCTGCGCGACGGGAACTTCGGCACGCCAACCGAAACAACCTCGCCCGACATGCTCGCCGAGCTGCCGCCGCGGATGTTCCTGGACTCCCTGGCGGTGCGGGTGAACGGCCCGAAGGCGTGGGACCTCGACCTGGCCCTGGCCTGGGACTTCCCCGACCACGGCACGGCCTTTCGCACGACGCTCCACAACGGAGTGTTCACCTACGTCAGGGGCGGACACGGCGAGGTCGCGGTGACGCTCACCGTCCCGCGCCGGGCCCTGCCGTACCTCGTGATCGGGGACCTCGACGCCGCCCAGGGGGCCGGGCTGCGCATCGACGGGGACGCCAAGGCGCTGGCGAAGCTGCTGGACGTCCTCGACGCGGGCGACCCGGCGTTCAACATCGTCGAGCCGTAGACCGTCCACGACGGGCCCCGGCTCAGCGCCGCTCGTAACGGGCGATGACGACGCCCTTGGTGGTGGTGACGCTGTCGGTGAGCTCGAACCGCGTCAGCGGCGCGGGGCCGTCGAACAACCTGGCGCCCTCGCCCAGGGTCAACGGGTGGATCAGCAGCGTGTAGGCGTCGATCAGGCCCGCGGCGTGCAGGCTGCGCACCAGCGCCGCGCTGCCGTTGATCGACAGGTCCGCGCCGTCCTGCGCCTTCAGCGTGGCCACCGTGTCGACGGCCTCGCCGCGCAGCAGGATCGAGTTCTCCCAGGCATCGGCGTTGTCCAGGCCGCGCGACACCACGTACTTGGTGGCGGCGTTCATGTGCGCGGTGAACGGGTTGCCGTCGGTGGCGTGCGCCCACGCCCCGGTGAAGTCCTCCCAGGTGCGGCGCCCGAACAGCATGTCGCCGCGCTTGGCCATGCCCTTGCCGAGCTCGCGGGCCATCACCTCGTCGTTGTACCGGGGGCCCCAGCCGCCGTGGGTGAAGCCGTTTCGGGTGTCCTCGTCGGGGCGGCCCAAACCCTGGACGACTCCGTCGAGGCTCATGAACATCGTGACCGAGATCGAGCGCATCGCGCGTTTCCTTCCGTGCGGCGGGCCGCCCCTGTGGCGCCCCTCGTCACCTACACGAATCGGCGCCGACCGGATCGACAACGCGCCGACGTCGGCGTCAGACGGACTGTCGCGACGGCGCCAGGCCCGACAGCGCCGCGTCGACGATCGCGTGCAGCCGCTCGGTGTCGGGCAGGTGGCGCAGCAGCAGCCAGCGGTAGTAGGTGGGTCCATACAGGAGCTCGACGATGAGTATCGGGTCGAGGTCGGACCGCAGCTGGCCCTGCTGCTGGGCGCGTTCGATGCGCGCCACGGCGCCCGCCGTCAGGGGCTCGATGAGGCGGATGCGCAGGGCCGCCGCCAGCTCGGGGTCGTCCTGGGCGGCGCCGATCAGGGCCCCGTACAGCGGCCCGACGCCGGGGCTGCCGAGGATGCCCGACACGGAGACCATCTCCGTCTTGATGTCGGTGGCGAAGTCCCCGGTGTCGGGAAAGGACACGTCCGCTATCGACGCCACGAAGCCGTCCAGAAGCACCGCGGCCTTGGAGGACCACCATCGGTAGATGGTGTTCTTGCCGACGCCCGCCCGCGCGGCGATTCCCTCGATGCTCAGCTTCGAGTAGCCGACCTCGCGGCACAGTTCCCAGGCCGCGCGGATGATCGCCGCGGCCGACTCTTCGTTACGACGTTCGGGTCGACGGGGTGGCATCGCCCGATCATACGCCTGGGCGGAACGGGTCGTTCCGCCCAGATTAAACCACAGTGGACTATCGGTCAGGTCGCGCGCAGCGGCGCCAGGGCCGCGCTCCAGGCCACCACCTGATCCAGCATGGTGCCCAGCGCGGCGACGCTCTGCTCGCCGGGCCTGAACGTGGAATAGCCCTCGAACTCGGTGGCCAGCGACAGCGTGACCTGCTGGCTGACGTCGGCCAGCTGGAGCGCCCCGCAGGCCAGCCGCAGCTGCTCGGCCGCGCGGGCGCCGCCGACGACGCCGTAGGACACCAGCCCGGCCGCCTTGTTGTTCCACTCGGCGTACAGGTAGTCGAGGGCGTTCATGAGCGCGGCGGAGGTGGCGTGGTTGTACTCGGGCGTGACCAGGACGAAGCCGTCGAGCGGGGCGATGCGGGCCGACCAGCGCTTGGTGTGTTCGTGCTGGTAGCGGCCGAACATCGCCGCGACGGGCTCGTCGAGGTGGGGCAGGTCGTGCTCGCGCAGGTCGATGAGCTCGAACTTCGCGTCGCCGCGGCGCGATGCCACGTCGTGCACCCACGCGGCGACCTGTTCGCCGTTGCTGTTGGCGCGGGTGCTGCCCAGGATGATGCCGATGTGGGTCATGACCGCTCCTGCTGTGCCGCGAGGGGTCGGGCCGTCGGGTTGTGCGGCGTGCCGTTCAGCGGGGAGGAGTCCTCGTAGCGAACCTCGAAGACCCGCTCGGTGAACCTCCAGCCGTCGGGGGTGCGGCGGTAGCGGTCGTGGTAGATCGCGTGGCTGAGCCCGCCGCGGCCGTCGACGGCCCGTCCGAGCTCGAAGATGTACGCGCGCCCCGACGCGGTGTCGCCGTCGAGTCGAACCGTGCCCGGGGTGGTGTTCTGGATCAGGAACTCCACGAACGCGGGCACCTTCCGTCCCCAGTCGACGATCGCGGCGGGCCCCTCCAACACCGCGGGAATGTTGGGCATCCGCAGGACGCCGTCGGGGGTGAACAGGGTCGCGGCGCGGTCGTAGTCGCGCATCATGACCGCGTCGGTGAACTCGGCGCGCAGCGCCTCGATCGCGACGCGATCGGCCAGCGCCTCGTAGTCCGTCATCGAAATGCTCCTTGGTGTCAGAAACGGGTGCGTCTCGACAAGACCGACGACGGAGACTGTCGGGGTGTGAGGTGGGGTCGGCGGCGTCACATTTCGGCGCGCCGTTTCGTCGGACGGGCATAGGCTGCGGCGATGCGAAGGAGTTGAGGACATCGTGGACACCCCCGAGGACCTGGACGCGGTGATGAGGGAGCGGCGCCAGCTCACCAACGTCGCGTACCGACTGCTGGGTTCCCTGGCCGAGGCCGAGGACGTCGTGCAGGAGACCTACGCGCGGTGGTACGCGCTGTCGGACGGGCAGCGCGACGCGATCGACAACCCCGGCGCCTGGCTGACCACTGTGGCGAGCCGGGTGTGCCTGGACCTGTTGGGCTCGGCCCGCGCCCGCAGGGAGCGGTACGTGGGGGAGTGGCTGCCCGAGCCCGTCCCGAAGCGCACCGAGTGGATCGGCGCCGACGGCGCCGCGGACCCCGCCGATCGGGTCACCCTGGACGAGTCGGTCAACATGGCGTTCCTGGTCGTCCTGGACACGATGACCCCCGCGGAGCGGGTCGCGTTCATCCTGCACGACGTCTTCGCCTACTCGTTCAACGAGATCGCCGACATCGTGGGCCGCAGCCCCGCCGCGTGCCGCCAGCTGGCCTCCTCGGCGCGCCGCCGCGTCCGCACCTCCCACGCCGCCCCGGGCGCGGCGCCGGGGCAGGCCGCCGTGGTCCGCGATTTCAAGCGGGCCTTGGAAACCGCGGACATCAGGGCGGTGATGAGCCTGCTCGATCCGTCCGCCACCGTGATCGCCGACGGCGGCGGGCTCGCCAATGCCGCGCTGCACCCGATCGTGGGCAGGCAGCGGATCGTCAGGTACCTGGCCGCGCTCGCCGCCAGGGCCGACATCAGCGTGCCCTGGCTGGAGCGCACCGTCAACGGCCAGCCCGGCCTGATCTCCCAGGAGGACGGTCGGACCCTGACGGTGCTGGCCTTCGCGGTGGACGGCGACCGCATCACCCACATCTGGTCGATCCGCAACCCCGAGAAGCTGCGGGAGTGGACGCGGCGGGCGACGTGACCACGGCGACACATACATTTCCGCCTCCCGCGTCGTCGGAATGGGCGTACCCATACCGTGAAGGGAGAACGCGTTGAGCACCAACGATTCCGAGATCAGGGACTTCCTGGCCGCCCGCAAGGCCGCGCAGGAGTCGAAGGACATCGACAAGCTGATGGCCTGCTATGCCGACGGCATCGAGTACTACGACGCCGTGGCGCCGCTGCGGTTCGTCGGGGCCGTCGAGGTCCGCCGCAACTTCCTCCGCTGGTTCGACGGCTACGAGGGCGGCATCGACCTGCGCACCCACGACCGGGTGATCGTGACCGACGGCGACGTCGCCTTCGCCAACATGCTGCACCGGGACTCGGGGCGGCGCAAGGCGCCGCTCCAGGCGTCGGTGTGGGTGCGGGAGACCACGTGCCTGCGCCGCGTCGACGGCGCCTGGCGGATCACGCACGAGCATGTGTCGATCCCGATCGACCCGACGACCATGCGGCCCTGGCTTCCCGCCGACAAGGACCAGACGCCGTGAGGGCCCGGGGCGGGGACGCCGAACGTCCCCGCCCCGAAACCGTTGTCAGCCAACGGGCTTGGTCGCCCTGACGATGGCGCTGTGCATGCCCTCGGCGACCTGATGGGTGGGGGAGACGTCGATGTCGCCAAAACCCGCCGCCGCCAGGCCGTCGCGATACTCCGATATGGACAAGGCGCCCGCGATGCACCCGACCCACTCGCCGCGTTCGGCCCGCTGCTCGGCGCTCAGCTGGTCCTCGGCGACCACGTCGCTGACGCCGAACCGCCCGCCCGGGCGCAGGGTGCGAAACACCTCGGCGAACACGGCGGGCTTGTCGCCCGACAGGTTGATGACGCAGTTGGAGATCACCACGTCGACGCTGGCGTCGGGCAGCGGGATGTCCTCGATCTCGCCCTTGACGAACTCCACATTGGTGGCGCCCGCCTGAGCGGCGTTGCGGCGGGCCAGCTCCAGCATCTCGTCGGTCATGTCCAGCCCGTACGCCCTGCCCGTGGGCCCGACCCGCTTGGCCGACAGCAACACGTCGATGCCGCCGCCCGAGCCGAGATCCAGCACGGTCTCGCCCTCGCGCAGTTCGGCCACCGCCAGGGGGTTGCCGCACCCGAGGGACGCCTCGACGGCGCCGATCGGCAGGTCGCCGCGCTGGGCGGCGTCGTAGAGGCCGGGGCCGAAGCGCTCGGTTTCGTCTCCGCCGCAACACGACTCGACGACCTTCAGGGCCTTCGGCTCGGTCTCGGCGGCCGCGCCGCATCCGCAGGAGTCGGACCCGCGGCATCCGCAGCCGGAGTCCGACACCCGCCTCGCGGCGGCCGCGTAACGGGATCGGACGTGTTCCTTCAATTCGTCGGTGGCCATGGCCAACCTCCCTGATTTGATGAGTTTCAAAACAGAAGCTTGCCACTTGTTTCGAAAACTGTCAAGATAGACGTATGTCGAAACAGAGCCTGCCGTTGCTCGACGCGGGATGCTGCGCCCCCATCACCGAGCCCCTCGCCGAGGCCGACGCCGCCCAGGCCGCGACCGCCTTCAAGGCGCTCGGCGACCCCGTGCGCCTGCGCCTGCTGTCCCTCATCGCTTCCCGCGCGGGCGGCGAGGTCTGCGTCTGCGACCTGACGGCCCCCTTCGACCTGTCGGGCCCCACCATCTCCCACCACCTCAAGGTGCTGCGTCAGGCGGGCCTGGTCGACTGCGAGCGGCGCGGGACCTGGGTCTACTACTGGGCGATCCCCGAACGCCTCGGCCAACTGTCCGCACTGCTCGACATCCCCGCGGCGGTCGCCCCGTGACCCACGCCCCCGAGGTCCCGTTCGTGTGCGTCCACAACGGCGTCAAGGCGCTGCTCAAAGAGCTTGCCCCACCACCCGGGGGCTCCTAGCATGGGCGGGTTCGTCCCCGACCGAAAGGCACCCGATGGCGGCCCTGACGCCCCCGTACCACATCGCGCTCGTCGTGGAGGATCTCGACGCGGCCATGGCCGACCTCGGCCGCACCATCGGCCTGGAGTGGAACGCCCCCTTCGTCGGCGGCGGTCACCTCGAGATGGACGGCCAGGTGGTCGAAGGCGCCCCGCGGGTGGTGTTCTCCCGGCAGGGGCCGCCGTACCTGGAGCTCGTCGAGCGGGTTCCCGGCACGGTCTGGGCCGAGACGGGTCTCCACCACATCGGACTGTGGACCGACGACATCGCCGCCGAGTCCGCGAACCTTGAGGACAGGGGCGCGCCCCTGGAGGCGCACGGCGCCCGCGGCGACGGCCAGCGCACCTTCTTCTGCTACCACCAGACCGCCAGCGGCATGCGCGTCGAGCTGGTCGACATCGGACGGTCGGGGCCGCACCTGGCCCGCTACCTGAGCTGACCCTCGGCCTTGAGCTGCTTGGCGAAGTGGCCCCGGCAATGCGTGCAACAGAACCCGTACGTCTGGCCGTCGCGCTCCAGCATCACCGCCTCGGCCTCGGCCACGATGGCCCCGCACAGGGGGTCGACGAGCATGCCCTCGGGCGCGGCGTCGGCGTCGTTGCGTTTCGCCTCGGCGATCATGGAGGTGAACCCGCTCTGTTTCAACGGTTCTCCGTAGACGCCGTACGCTCCCTCGCCGATCGCGAACACGTGCACCAGGACGGTGGGCTCGCGGCGCGGGCGCTCGGTGTCGCCGTCGAAGCGGCCGATCTGGTCGGTGATCCGCCCGATGAGATGCCCGGCCATTTCCCTGCCGAACGCGCCGACGCGCACGTCGACGAGGTAGGGCGCCGCCTCGGCGGTCTCGGCGGGTTCGCCCGCCGCGATCCACGCGTCCGCCTCCCGAACGACGACGTGCGTCAGCGACTCGTACAACTCCAGTACCCCGGGGTCGGCGTGGTCGATGTTGCCGTCGTCCAGTCTCAACAGGTCGCGGACGTTCAGCGCGCGGGCGAGGCCGCGGCGTTCGTCGGTGGAGAATCGTCCATGTGGCACGGTCACGTCGATGACGATCATCGGGCTTTCCTATCGTTGGTGTCGTTGGATACCAACCATGCTGGCGCGGGCGAAGCCGATCGTCGTCATACGGGGGGCGGGTATCTCGGCGTACCTCCTCGGGAGTACGTCACGCGGCGCCCCGTATCTCGTCGAGGTGTTTGACCAGGGTGATCGGCTTGCCCGCCAGGGTCTTGGACACGATGCGGTCCACGATGGGCAGTCGGGCGGCGCGCAACGTGGCCCGACGAATCCGCAGCTGCGCGGGCGAGGCGGGCAGGAACCAGCGGGCGGCCGAGCGCGCCACCTTCTGTTTGTCGTCAATGACGGGGCGCAGCAGCCGCTCGTACTCCGCGAGCGCGGTATCGACGGATGTGTTGCGCGCCAGGCGGTCCGCCAACACGAACGCGCCGGCGACGGCCAGCGACGCGCCGAGCCCCGCCAGCAGCGATACGGCGTAGGCGGCGTCGCCGAGCAACACCACCCGCCCCTTCGTCCACCGTGGCATGACGGTCTGGGCGACCTGGTCGTAGTACATCTGGTCGGACGGTGGGCAGGCGTCGATGGCCTCGGGTATCACCCAACCGAGGCGGCCGTATGTATCGCGGACGGCGGCGCGGGCGTCGTCGGGAAGCTCGGGGTTGTCGTCGCGATGCACCGCGAAGGCGGCGACCCGTCCATCGCGCAGGCCGTAGAAGCCCATCTGCGCGTCGATGGAGTCGGTGAGACAGGCGCGATCGGCGACGGAGCGGTGGATCGTCGGGGAGTCGAAGATGAACGCGGCCGTGTGGAACCCCAGGTATCGGAGGAACTGAGACTCCCGCCCGAACACCAGGCGACGCACCGTGGAGTGAATCCCGTCGGCCCCGACGAACAGGTCGCCATCCACGATGGTGCCGTCGTCGAGCGTCACGCGTACCGACTCGCCGTGGTCCTCCACCGCCCGCGGGCTGGAGGCGTACCGCACCTCCACCCGGGATGGAAGGCTCTCGCGCAGCACCCGCTCCAGGTCGGGGCGCATCAGGTTCAGCAGGGGCGTGTTGGCGAACTGCGGGGGCTCGATGCCGACGCTCTCCCTCCCGCGCTCGTCGATCAGGACGGCGCCGCTGAGAGGGTAGGCGACCTTCTCCAGCTGCGGAAGCAGCCCCATGGCCTCGATCGCGTCGTACCCGGGGCCGTAGAAATCGATCATGTAGCCCTGCTCGCGCGGGGCCCTGGCCCGTTCCAGCACCACGATCTCGGCGCCCGTGGCCGCCAGTTTGTGGGCCAGCGCCAGTCCCGCGATTCCCGCACCGCAGATGATGACTCTCATCGTGTTCCTCCTCTATGGGTTTCACTTGACGAGTCGATACAGGACTTCGCGAAGCGACGCGAGGTCGGCGTCGGCCTCCAGCCCGCGGTGGAGCAGCAGGCCGTCGATGGCGGCGCCCAGCACCCGCGCGGTCGCCTCGGGGGAGCGAACTTCGTGGGTAGCCAGCCACGCCGCGAAGCGCCCCTGGAGTTCGGCGAGCACCTCGGCGATCCGCCCTCGCAGCTGATCGTCCCTTGTGGCGGCCAGGTAGGACTCGATCGATACGAGTGACACGGGATCGGTGCCGCTGTATCGATCCAGCTCGGCGATGATGCGGTCGACGCCCTCGGCGGGGCTGGAGGCGGTCTCCAGCACCGCCGAGGTCTCGGCCACCACCGCCCGCATGAGGCCGATGACCGCCTCGCTGAGCACATTCGGCATCGACGGGAAGTGGTAATGCACCACGCTGGGCGTGACACCCGCGCGCTCGGCCAGGACGCGCGTACTCACCCCGCCCCAGCCCCGCTCGGCGATCAGCTCCACGGCCGCGGCCAGCAAACGCTGGCGCACCTGTTGTCCTCGGACCTTGGCGGGCTCGGGCATCATGCTCCTCCGGAGATCAGGACACTCGTCCTGTACGGTCGTCCTGTACGACTGCCCTAACCATAGCACGCGACGGGAAAGCCCGGGCTGCTCCAGACCCGTCCGTCCACAGTGACCGTCATGGCCTGGTAGCCGTCGAGGCCGTCCAGCCAACCGGGAACCCGATCGGGTCCCATGGCCGCCGCGGCGGTGGCGTAGGCGTCGGTCTCGGCCAGGCCGGGACCGGTGAGCGTGACCGCCGCGAGGCCGTCCGCCGGGGCGCCAGTGTGCGGATCGCGGACGTGGCAGCCGCGTTCGGCGACGCCCGAGGTCGCCACCGCCATGTCGCCTCCCGACACGACCGTCAGCAACCGGCCGGGAGCCAGCGGGTCGGAAATGCCGATGCGCCAAGGGGTTCCGGGCTCGCGGCAGCCCCGCAGCCGGATGTCGCCGCCGCCGTTGACGCAGGTGTTGGCCGCGCCCGCCTCGGCCAGCAGCCGCGACACCTCCTCCACCGACCAGCCCTTCACCAGCCCCGACGGATCGAGGCCGCCCGCGGCGTAGTGGTCGAACCAGCCCCCGCTGGCGCGCCGCGCCGCCTCGCACATCCGCAGCACGTCGGCGACCTCGTCCGGGCAGTCGGCCAGCGCGATCTCCCCGCGGCCCAGGCGGCTGATCGGGCTGTGGGGACGGTAGGTGGAGAACACCGCGTCGATGTGATGCAGCAGCGCGATGCCGCGGCGCAGCGCGGACTCGATGGCGGCGGTGAGGTGGTCGCGGATGTCGATGGAGAACACCGTTCCCATCGCGTGCTCGACGTGGCGGATCCCCGGCGGCCTAGGCATTGGCCTTGTCCAACGCCGACTGCAGCGAGTCCATGTATCCCCGGCTGGTGTAGCTGGCGCCCGAGACCGCGTCGATGTCGGCGCTCTGGGCCGCCAGCGCCTCCCTGTTCAGCGTCGGCACCGCCGAGGCGGCGATCTCGCGGTCGCGCGGGTTGTCCGACGGGGTCTTGACGGCGTCGACGGAGGTGATCCGCCCCCGGTCCAGGGACACCGCGACCTGCACCGGACCGTACTCGGTGTCGACGGAGTCGCCGGTGAACGTGCCCGAGACCTTGTGCGTCACCGCCGAGGAGTGCTGCGAGGAGGTCGCCGCGGCGGACGAAGCCTCCAGGGTCTTCAGCGACAGCAACAGGCCCAGACCGGCCACTGTGGAAACGATGGTCAAAGCGACACGGCGCATGGCGTGGCTCCCTGGTTCTACAGCGCGAAGGATTCGTAGTGAATGCGGCCTCGAGGCACCCCGGCGTCGCGCAAGGTCTCGGCGATCGCGGAGGTCATTCCCGGTGGCCCGCAGAGGTAGACGTCGTGCTCGGAAAGCCCCATCACCATGCGGCGCAGCCCCACCGCAGTCGACATGGCGCGGCCCCAGGCCATGCCGTCGACGACGTAGTGGACGGTGGCGTGGCGCGCGGCGGCCAGCGCGTCGATCTCGGCGCGCAGGGGGAGATCGTCGGCCCGCCGGCAGCGGTAGAGCAGGGTGATGTCCCCGGGCAGCGTCTCCATCAGCGCCCGCAACGGCGTGATGCCGATGCCCCCGGCGATCAGCAGGGAACGGTTGGTGCTGCGCAGCCTGGCGGTCAACCCGCCGTACGGGCCCTCGGCCCACACCCGGGTTCCCGGGCGGAGCCGGAACAGGGCCCTACTGTGGTCGCCAACGCCGCGCACGGTGATGCGCAGGTATTGGGGATTCGGTGCCGCCGAAAGCGAATATGGATTCGCCGTCCACCACAGACCCTTGGCCAGGAACCGCCAGCGGAAGAACTGTCCGGCGCGGGCGCCGAGCCGATCCAGCTGGTGCCCGGTGATGTAAATCGACACCACGCCCGGCGACTCCGCGCGCACCTCCGCCACCCGTAGCCGATGCCGAAGCGCGTTCCTCACCGGTGCGAGGAACCGGAACCACACCAACGCCGCCGCCACCGACAGGTACAGGGTGTACCAGGCAGCTCGGGCGGCCCCGTTGCCGACGAAGTCGGAGCCGTTGGACAGTTGGTGCGCGAAGGCCAGGAAGATCGCCAGATACGTGGCCAGGTGCAGGTAGTGCCAGGTCTCGTAGGACAGTCGGCTCCGGGCGGCCCGCGCCGAGATCACCCCGGTCGCCACCAGTAGCCCGAAGGCGATCGCGGCGTTGATCATGTCCGGGTACGTCAACACCACCGTGGCGGCCTCGCCGATCACCGACGCCCTCGCGGTGAGCGCGATGCCCGCGATGACGAGCGCGACGTGCGCGGCGACCAGGCAGATCGTGTACCGACCCGCCATCGCGTGCCACCGCGCCATCCGGTCGGTGCCGATCGCCCGGTCCAGTAGGGGGACGCGCGCCATGAGCAACAGCAGGACGGCGCACGAGTACCCGGCCATCAGGCCGGTGATCTGGCCGGCCCCGGTCAGCCAGCCGGCGGTGCCCGACAGTGTCGCGGTGTCGAACCACCACAGGCCGATCACGGCGGCCAGGCCGCACCACATCGCCGCGAGCGTCGTCAGTGGCGCGAGTCGTACCCGCCCGCGCCGCTGACGCCGATGGTTTCTGGCGCCCAGTGGCGCATCGAGAACGTAGACGCCGTTCATGCCGCTCCTTTCACCGAGCGGCAAGCCTGGCAGCGCTTGCTATGAGAAGCCTCTGAAGCGGGCGCGTCGAACACCATTCAGAGGAAACTCTGAGCAAGTTCTCCGCGCACCGCGGCGATCGGGGGGCGAAGCTGGTAGCACCATGAATCAAGCGATCACCGGCCAGATGCGCCGACCCGACGGCACCGCCGTGCGGGTCCTCGTCGTCGACGACGAACCCGACCTCACCGAGGTGCTCGCCGCGGCGCTGACCCAGGAGGGCTGCGCGGTGCGCTGCGCCGCCGACGGGGCGGCCGCGGTGGCCGCGGGCGGCGAGTTCGCGCCCGACGCCGTCGTCCTGGACTGGATGCTGCCCGATATGGACGGTCTGGACGTGTTGCGGGAGCTGCGATCCGCGCAACCCGAGGTGTGCGTGCTGTTCCTGACCGCCCGCGACGCCGTCGAGGACCGGATCGCGGGCATCACCGCCGGGGGCGACGACTACGTCACGAAGCCGTTCAGCCTCGAGGAGGTGCTGGCGAGGCTGCGCGGGCTGCTGCGCCGCGCGGGCATGAACCGGGCCCCCAGCGGCAACCGCCTCCAGGTCGCCGACCTGGTGCTCGACGAGGACGCCCGCGAGGTCACCCGGGCGGGCGAGGCGATCGAGCTGTCCCGCACCGAGTTCGAGCTGCTGCGATACCTGATGCGCAACCCGCGGCGGGTGCTGTCCAAGGCGATGATCCTGGATCGCGTGTGGTCCTACGACTTCGGCGGCCAGGCACACATCGTCGAGCTGTACGTCAGCTACCTGCGCAAGAAGATCGACGCGGGCCACCAGCCGCTCATCCACACGGTGCGCGGCATGGGTTACGTCATGAAGGCCGCGAAGCCATGAGGCGCCCGGGATTCCCGCGCACCCTGCGCGCCCGGCTGTCGATCGGGCTGGTGGTGTTGCTGGCCGCGGCGTGCCTGGCCGTGGGCGCCGCCACGGTGTTCGCGCTCGAGGGATTCCTCGTCGAGCGCCTGGACCAGCAGCTGAGCGCCTCGCACGGGCGCTTCCCGGCCAGTCTCGAGCACGGCGAACACCCCGACGCCGACAACGCGCCCGACACCCGCGGCCAGTCGGACGGCACCTTCGGCGCCCGGTTGCTGGACGGGCACGCCACCCAGGCGGCGGTCGTCGACGACGACAACGACCACAAGCGGGTCGTCCTGTCCGGCAAGGACGAACGCGCCCTCGCGTCCCTGCCGACCGACGGCGACGGGCACACGGTGCCGCTGTCGAAACTCGGGCCGTACCGCCTGTTCGCCCAGGCGGGCGACGACGGGGATGTCCTGATCACGGGCCTGCCGATGCGCCCGGTCCACGAGACGGTGGAGCGGCTGGTCATGGTGGAGGTGACGCTGTTCGGCGCCGCCGTCGTGCTGACCGGCCTGGCGGGGGCGCTGTGGGTGCGGGTGTCGTTGCGGCCGTTGCGTCGCGTCGCGGCCACGGCATCGCGGGTCGCGGAGTCCCCCCTGGCCAGCGGCGAGGTGGAGATGCCCGATCCGGTGCCCGACACCGACACCCGCACCGAGGTGGGGCAGGTGGGTGCCGCGCTGAACCGGATGCTCGGCCACGTCGGGGACGCCCTGGCGCGCCGCCACGCCAGCCAGGAACGCCTGCGCCGCTTCGCCGCCGACGCCAGCCACGAGATGCGCACCCCGGTGGCGACGATCCGCGCCCACGCCGAGCAGGCGCTGCGGCAGCCCGAGCCCGTGCCCGCGCCGGTGCACCGCGCCCTGGAACGCATCCAGGCCGAGACGCAGCGCATGACGGGTCTGGTCGACGACCTGCTCTTGTTGGCCCGCTTGGACGCCGGACGCCCGCTGGCCGCCGACACCGTCGACATCACCCGCGTCGTCCTGGACGCCATCGACGACGCCCGGGTGGCCGGCGGCGACCACGAATGGCAGCTGACGCTTCCGCCCGAACCCCTGATCACCCGGGGCGACGAGCACCGCCTGCACCAAGTGGTGGCGAACCTGCTGGCCAACGCCCGCGTCCACACGCCGCCCGGCACCACGGTCACGGTGGATCTCGCCGAGGGAGACGACGGCATCGAGCTGACCGTCGCCGACGACGGACCCGGCATCCCCGATGCCCTGCGCGACACCATCTTCGACCGCTTCGCCCGCGGCGACCACCACCGCGCACGCAGCACCGGCGGCACGGGCCTCGGGCTGGCGATCGCCGCGGCGGTGGTGCGCGCCCACGACGGGGACATCACCGTGGACTCGCGGCCGGGGCTCACCGTGTTCCGCGTCGTCCTGCCGCGCGTCGAGGAGCCGGGCTCACCGTCGTGACGGGGGATGGGCGTCCCAGGCGATGTGGTCGACGGCCAGGAAGGTCTCGTCGGGCACGGCGGCGGGAGTGACGCCGATGAAGTCCCTGACGTCGCGGTGCAGGTGCGACTGGTCGGCGAAGCCGCCGACGGCGGCGACGCGCGCGGCGCTGTCGCCCGCGACCAGGCGGTGGGCGGCGCGGTCGAAACGCACCAGTTTCGCCGCGCGCTTGGGGGCCACGCCGAGCTGGGTGCCGAAGCGGGACCACAGGCGCTTGCGGCTCCACCCCACCTCGTCGGCGAGGCGCTCGATGCGCAGCGCCCCGCCGGCGGCGACGATGCGCTTCCACGCCCAGACCACCTCGGGATCCGCCGCGCGCGCCGCCGCGAGACGACCGGCGATGAGGGCCTCCAGGGCCGCGAAGCGCTCCTGCCAGGGCATCGCGGCCAGCCGTTCGCGCAGCCGCGTCGTGGGACGGCCCCACACGTCGTCCAGGGCGATAGCCGCGCCCTCGTCGAGATCGCCGGGGTCGATTCCCAGCACGGCGCGGGCGATGACGGGGGACAGGCGCACCTGGACGCACTCGGCGGCCAGGCCGTGGGCCCACACCGCGCCCCCCGCACCGAATCCCGGGCCCGCGACCATGCTGCCGCGGCGGCGCAGGCCCGCGCCGTAGTCCACGGTGGGCGACGCGGTTCCGAAGTCGATCAGCAGGGTGACGGCGGGGTGGGGGACCATGCGCACCGCGTCGGCCTCACGGACGTCGAAACCCGCCATGGCCACGCCGGGTACCCGCAGCCGCCACCGCGGGCGGTCCACCCGCCAGTCGGCCGCGCCGTGCCTGAACGTCCACACTGTCCCATGCTACGCGGCGGGCGCGGCGGAACATTTGTCCAAGACACCGGGACGTCGCCAGGGACACACTCGGGGCATGAACAACACCGAGAAACAAACACCCGCGATCGTCGACGCCACGCTGCCCGTCGACGGCGGCCTCCACGTCCGCCAGGACGGGCCCGGCGACGCCCCCGCGCTCCTGCTGATCCACGGCACCGCGTCCTCGGCCATCTCCTGGGGCGCGATGGTGCCGCTGCTGGCCGACGATCACCGCGTCATCCGCGTGGACCTGTTGGGGTGCGGGCGATCCGCCAAACCCGAGGGCGCCGCCTACGACATCGCCAGCCAGGCCCGCCGCGTCGGTGAGGCGCTGGACCTCCTGGGCGTCACCCGCGTCGTCGTCGCGGGCCATTCCTCGGGCGGGGTGGCCGCCACCGCCCTGGCCGCGGGTCGCCCCGACCTGGTGGCGGGGGCGGTGCTCATCAACACGGGCCCCGGCATGGGCGCCTTCACCGCGCAGCACACCGCGGGAGTCCCCGCCCAGTGGCCGCCCACCGAGGAGCAGATCCGCGCCTTCGTCGCCACGGGCTTCGCCGACCCCGACTTCGCGATCCCCCGCGAGTTCATCGAGGACCTGCGGGACACGCCGCTGTCGGTGTACGCCGCGATCAGCGACGCCACCCGCGCGTATCTGGAGGAGGAGGCGCTGCCGAGCCGACTGGCGAAGGCGGGCAAGCCGCTGCTGGTGATCTTCGGCGAGGAGGACGCGCGGTGGCGCCCGTCGTCGGCCGCCGACTATCTGGCCGTGTCGAACGCGCGCGTCCACATGCTGTCCGGCGTCGGGCACACCCCGATCCTGGAGGACCCGCCGCGCACCGCCGAACACCTGCTGGCGTTCGCCGAGAGTCTCTGATTCGGTTCGGCGGCGGGCGTTTCACTCGCCCAGGCAGCGGCGGACGGCGCGCACCAGGCGGGCCGCGCGGGGGTCGGGGGTGGGGGACTGGTGGAGGCGGTTCATGACGTACCCGAAGGCCATGCCCGAGCGGGGGTCGGCGTAGCCGAGGCTGCCACCGTGGCCGGGGAAGCCGAACGCCGTGGGTGTCCACCATGGCATGTCGGGCAGCGGGAGGCCGAAGCCCAGGGCGGGGCGGGTCGGCGTGCGCAGGACGTGGTCGACGCCGTTGGCCTGTTCGGCGGTGGCCGCGGCCAGGGCGTCGTCGTCGAGGAGGCGGACGCCGTCGACGTCGCCGATGAGCGCGGCGTAGAACGTGGCGAGCGAGCGGGCGGTGCACACGCCGTTGACCGCGGGGATCTCGGCGGACAGCAGCCGCGGGTCGTTGAGGTCGAGGGGTTCGGTCGTCATCGTCACCGACCGCACCGCCAGCGACGTCGGGTCGGTGAACACGGCGATGGCGCGGCGGGCGTCGTTGGTCAGGGCGTCGGGGTCGACGGGTTCGGGTGGCGTGGCGACGATGCGGGCGACGCGGTGGTGTTCGGAGGCGGGGGTGCCGATCCAGAAGTCGAGGCCGAGGGGTTCGGCGACGCGGCGG
This sequence comes from Stackebrandtia sp., assembly GCF_035643755.1. Lineage (NCBI taxonomy): Bacteria > Bacillati > Actinomycetota > Actinomycetes > Glycomycetales > Glycomycetaceae > Stackebrandtia > Stackebrandtia sp. The sequence goes on from NZ_DASQPW010000132.1 coordinate 24,353, forward strand.
GCGAAGTACGCGCCGGGGGTGTCGCCCGTGACGCGGCGGATCACCTCGCCGACCAGCCACCCGTAGGTCAGGCCGTGGTATCCGTGCCGCGAGCCAGGTGTCCACTGTGGTCTCTGGGCGGCGAGCGCGTCGATGACGGGGTGCCACGCGATGACCTCGGCGATCGTCAGCCGCCCGTCGAGGGCGGGCAGGCCCGCCCGGTGCGACAGCAACCAGCGCACGGGGACGCCCTCCTTTCCGTTGGCGGCGAACTCGGGCCAGTATCGCGACACGGGAGCGTCCACATCGAGCAGTCCGTCGCCGACGAGCAGGTGGGCGCACGCGGCGACCGCGCTCTTGGTGGCGGAGTAGATCACCTGCGCGGTGTCGCGCCGCCAGGGCCGATCGGCGTCGGGGTCGGCGACGCCGCCCCACAGGTCGGCCACCGGGCGCCCGTGGCGATACACGGCGACCGCGGCGCCGATCTCGTCCCCGTGTCGGAAGTTCGCCTCGAAAGCCTCGCGCACGGGCGCGAACTCCTCGGTCGTCGTGCCGTGAATCGTCGTCATCGCCGCTCCTTCGGGTGTACGGGTGCCTTGACGTCGCGTGTCAGGATATCCTGACGAAATACGATGGCGTCATGAGGTTGAGGCTCGACGACCTGCCAGGCCACGCCGGCGACATCGCCCATCGGACGCCCGACGGCGCGCTGTCCTCCGACGACGCACCCCGCGGCGACACCGTCGCCTACCGCGCGACCTGCTCGTGCGGCTGGGACGGCACCCGCGACTACCCGCCCACCGACGAGGGACGGATGTCGGCGGGCTCCGAATGGACCAGCCACATGAAGCCGCTGTGGGCGGCCGCCGCGCCCGCCTGGCTGCTCAACCGCTCCGACTCGATGCGCGTCGCCGTGGCCGAGCTCGTCGACACCTGGCCGCTGCAGGCGCTCGGCGTCCTCAACGACATCGAGAAGTGGCACAAGACCCTCACCGAGCAGGCCGTGGCGACGGCCCGCAAGTCGGGAAGCTCCTGGGCCGAGATCGGCGGCGCCATGGGAATCGCCAAGCAGTCCGCCCACGAACGGTTCAAGAACGTCCCACCCGCGGAGTAGATGTATTCAATGGACGTCACAGCACTGGCCAGTCAGGAACGCGCCGACCTCGCCGACTTCCTGTCCACCCTGTCGCCCGAGCAGTGGGACACCCCGAGCCTGTGCGAGGGCTGGGCGGTGCGCGACGTGGTCGCGCACATCATCAGCTACGACGAGCTCACCGTGGCGGGCGCCGTGATGCGCGTGGTCAAGGCGGGCTTCAGCCTCGATCGCGCCAACGCCGTCGGCCTGCGCGCGCCCCGCGACCCCGCCGACCTGGTCGCCGCGCTGCGCGAACACCTCACCCCGCGCGGCCTCACCGCCGGGTTCGGCGGCAGGATCGGCCTGCTCGACTGCACCATCCACCACCAGGACATCCGCCGCCCCCTCAAACAACCCCGCGACATCCCCGCCGAGCGGCTGCGCCACGGCCTGGACTTCCTGCCGCGCGCCCGCGCCATCGGGACGCCGAAACGCATCCGCGGCCTGCGGCTCGTCGCCGAGGACATCGGGTGGGAACTCGGCGACGGCCCCGAGGTGCGGGGCACGGGCGAGGCGGTCCTGATGGGCGTGTCGGGGCGGGTCGAGGTCCTCGACGAGCTCAGCGGCGACGGCGTGGACGTGCTGCGTCGACGCCTATAGCCGACGCCAGCGACATCGGCGCGGCGCGGGCAGCGATGGAGCCCGCTGACCAAGCGGCACGACGGTGACGGGCGCGAGGTCGGTGAGGGACAAGACGGTCACGAACTGCGAAGAGCTCCTAACCCGCGCGATCGGCGCGAGCCTGTGGCCACGTTCCTAGCCTGCGTGCGGTGGGCGCGAGGGCGGGGAGGGAATGGATGGGTACGAACCGTGGAACCGTTTCTGGCCTGTGTGCGACTGGTGCGACCGCCCGCAGGTGCATCGATGAGGCGCCGACGAGCGTTCGGTCACGACCATGGTCGCCACCGCGCCGCACGGGCGGAACCGTCCCGCGAGGCTGTGGTGACGTTCCTGGCTTGCGTGCGAGGGGCGCGACCGCCCGCAGGCGCGTTGAGGAGCGCTCGGGCACAACCGCGCCGCGCGGGCGGGGCCGTCCCGTGTGAACCTCCATGCACACAGTGGACTTCAAGCGATCGGCGCCATGGGGGTGAGGCCGAGATCGGCCAGGGCCGCCTGGCCGTGTGCGGCGGCGTCGCCTCCCGCCAGCACCAGGGTGCGTGCCGCCTGGTAGCCGTTGCCCGCGGCCCCGAACGCGGGCGCCGTGGAGAGCACGCGGTCGCGGTCGTTGTACCGCAAGGCATCGGCGCGCTCCACCAGGGCCTCGGCCGTGGGGTTGCCCGCCACGAACTCGCGCGCCTCGGCGACCAGGCGCTCGGCCTCGGGGGCCTCGGCGAGGACGGCGGCCTCGGCGCGCAGCGCGACGTACCAGTGCAGCCAGATCCAGGTGACCCACTTCCACACCGCGCGGGGCTCGGGCGCCAGACGCCGCCACGCCTCGTCGGGGTGTCCCGTGTGGAGTAGACGGATGCCGTCGAAGATGGCGCGGTAGCTGAACTCGTGGCCGGGCAGCGCGCCGATCCTCGCCGCGACCTCGTCCCAGCGGCCCTCGGCGTCGCCGCGCAGCTGGCTCATCATCGCCGCGCCCGCCACGGCGGGCCCGAGGTAGGTGCCCGCGGGGCTGCCCGCGCGGTGCCACGCCTCGATGAAGCGGTCGCCGATCGCGGGGGCGTCGGCGATGCCGTCGCCGAGGGCGGTGGTGACCAGCAGCCAGGCCGAGGCGCGGTAACCGACCTCGGCCAGCAGCGGGTGCTCGGCGAGCCGCCGTTCCCAGCGGCGGGCTCCCGCCAGGTCGCCGATGCCGATGGCGGCCTCGATGGCCTGCACCAGCGCGTCGGTCAGCTCCAGCGTCCTTTGGGGACTTTCGGGCAGCGGCGACACGAGGTCCACCCGCCGCTCGAGGGTGGCCGCCACCCCGAAGGCGTCGCCGCCCCAGCTCTGCGCGCCCGTGACGGCGTCGAGCGCGGCGGTCTCGGCCAGCGGGTCGCCCGTGCGCCTGGCCAGTTCGACGGCCCGTTCGGCGTGGGCGAGGGTGTCGGGGACGTCGTTGTCGGCGGGGCCCTGCGCGGACCCGAAGGCGTCGTACAGCACCCCCGCCTCGGCCAGCGCGATCGCCGCGGCCGCGGCGGGGTC
>NZ_DASQPW010000133.1:0-31553 GCF_035643755.1 Stackebrandtia sp.
ACACCCCGGCGGCCTCCCCCGCCACCCCGTCCCGCGACACCCGCCGCAGCCGACCATCCACCACGTGCACGTCGGCCAACAGCCGCCCCGCCGCGACTTCTCCCCGCGCCACACCGGCTCCCCCGAGCCCCCTGCGCTTCGCGTACCCACACAACCCCAGGATCGCCAACCCGTTCCACGCCGCGACCACCTTGTCGTCGCGCTGCGGCTGCGGCCGTTCGTCCCGCGCCGCCAACAACCGCCGCCTCACGTCCGCGAACCACTCCATGTCCTGCGGCTCTTCGGGAAGCCGCAACACGCTCGTCCCGTGCTCGAACGTCCCCGCGTCCGACACCGCGAACACCCCCCGAGCCCACTCCCCGTCGCCGTCCCCCAAGACCTCGCGCAGCTGCGTCGGCGTCCACACATACGTCGCGCCCTCCACCCCCTCGGTGTCGGCGTCCAACGCCGACGCGAAACCACCCTCGGCCGTACGCAACTCCCGCGTCAAGAACCCGACCGTCTCGTCACACACCCTGCGCCACAACACATTCGGCACCACCGTATCCAGAACGCTGTACGTGTCCAGCAGCAAAGCGTTGTCGTACAACATCTTCTCGAAGTGCGGCACGGTCCACGTGGCATCCACGCTGTACCGCGCGAAACCCCCGCCCAACTGGTCGTAGATCCCGCCCCGCGCCATCGCCTCGGCGCTGCGCCGCACCACATCCAGCCCGTCCCTCTCCCCAGTGCGTCCACAATGTTCCAACAAGAACCCCAACGCGGGCTGCGTCGGAAACTTCGGCGCGCCACCAAAACCCCCGTTGCGCCCGTCATGCGCCCGAACGATCGCCGCGGCCGCGGCATCCAAGACGTCCTCCCCCACGGGCGACACGGGCGGACACGGCCCCCCGATCGGACACGCCACGGTCACCTCCGCCAACGGCGGCCCCGCCGCCGCACACGCCTCCACCACGGCATTACCCTGCGCCACAACGTCTTCCCGTCGCTCCCGCCACGCCTCCCCCACGGCCTCCACCAACCGCACGAAATGCTCACGCGGAAAATACGTCCCCGCGAAAAACGGCACCCCCTCGGGCGTGGCGAACACGCTCATCGGCCACCCGCCCTGCCCCGTCATCGCCTGCGTCGCCTCCATATACACGGCGTCCACATCGGGCCGTTCCTCCCGATCCACCTTCACCGGCACGCTCACCTCGTTCACCAACCGCGCCACCTCGTCATCCTCAAAGGACTCATGCGCCATCACATGGCACCAATGACAGGCGGCATACCCCACCGAGATGAACAACGGCACATCCCGCCGCCGCGCCTCCTCCAGCGCCTCGTCGCCCCAGACATGCCAGTCCACGGGATTGTCGGCGTGCTGCTGAAGGTACGGCGACGTGCTGCTCGCCAGACGGTTGGCCATCCACCCACCGTGCCACACAGCTCACGGTCGGCCAGCTGGTACCTCGGACGTGCCGATCAAACGACTGAGGCGCCCGCCTGCCGCACGGGCTCACGCCGGGGTCTGGTGTGCCCGTACATCAATCTTCGGAACCGAAAGTCGAACATCACGAACCGGATGGGGGCGCTGCCTTGCCCGGCGACCGTCGAGGACGCCCCTTCGCCTATGCAAGTCCCCGATGGATGGGGCGGGAGGCCCTGAGTCAGAAGACATTCTGGAACGTCAAGCGCCTTGCGTGACACCGCGCCATGAACGCTCAAGCAGACGTTTCTCGTTCTCGCGGCCGCCTTCGTGCTCCCAACCTCCCGTCGAGAACCTGCCAGCATTCGCGACGCGCGCCAAGCACAGTCGATAGCCGAGCAGACGATCGCGGAGGAATCACGATGCACATCAGCCCCGACCTCAAGGTCATGTACTTCGGCACGCCCGTGGTGTTGATCAGTTCGCGCAACCCCGATGGCGGTGTCAACGTCGCGCCGATGTCGTCGGCGTGGTGGCTGGGTGATCTGGCGGTGTTGGGGATGGGTGACAGCAGCCAGACCAGCGCGAACCTGCGGCGGGAGCGGGAGTGTGTGTTGAACCTGCCGTCGTCCGACATGGTGGACATTGTGGATCGTTTGGCATTGACGACCGGGAAGAGCGAGATCTCGCCGTATCGGGTGGAGCAGGGGTATCGGTTTGTGGCGGACAAGTTCGGGCATGCGGGGCTGACGGCGCAGGAGTCCGATGTGGTGGGTGTGGCTCGGGTGGCGGAGTGTCCCGTGCAGTTGGAGTGTCGGGTGGAGAGCCATAGCGCGGTCGGGGATGGGGTGAATGCGACCGCGTTTCATGTGCGGGTGGTGAAGGCGCATGTGGAGGAGAGGTTGGTGTTGCCGGGGACCGATCATGTGGATCCCGTGGGGTGGGATCCGTTGATCATGAAGTTCTGTGAGTTTTTTGGGGGCGGGCGGAATGTGTATGGGTCGCGGTTGGCGCAGGGGTGGCGGATGCCGCACGCGGGGGCGGGGTTGGAGGCGGCGCGGCGGGAGGCGGGGTCGGCTCAGTGCGGGTGCGCGCCGTTGATGGCGTTACGGGCGAAGCCCATCAGGTGTTCGCGCATTCCCTCGTCGGCGTCGTCGCCGACGAGGAGGCGGGCGAGCTGGGGCATGGCGGCGGGCATCAGGGCCATGCCGATCAGGCTGAACATCTGCTGGGCGAGTTCGCGGGAGGGTTGCGCGCCGAGGCCCTTGGCGAAGGCATCGAGCTTGCTGCGGCACATCTCGCGGCGTCTTTCGGTGCCGGGGAGGTCGCCGTCGCGGTAGCTGAGGGCCTCCCACAGGACGAGGCGCAGCACCTGGGGGTTGTCGCGGTAGAAGTCGTAGTGCTTGGCGACGAACTCGGCGGGGTCCGTCTCTAGCAGACGGATGGATTCGGCGAGCTGGGTCATGGACTCCTCGACCACGACGTCGAACAGGGCCTGCTTGCTGCCGAAGTAGCCGTAGATGCGCTCCTTGTTGACGCCCGCCGCCTTGGCGATGCGGTCGACGCGGGCGCCGGCGATGCCGTGTTCGGCGAACTCGTCGCGGGCGGCCGCCTTGAGGGCCTCCTTGGTGTCTGTTGCCATGGTTACAGCATAGCGTCCAACCGGTTGGTTGACGATCAACTGGTTGGTTGGGTAGCGTGTCGGGCATGACTATGACCGACGAACGCGACACCGCCGCCCCGGAACTCGCCCCCAAGCGCGCGAGGCTCCCCCGCACCCTGGCGGTCCTGACCGCGACGATCGTGCTGATCAACGCGCAGATCTACAACGTCATCCCGCTGTTTTCGACCCTGTCGAAGCAGTGGGACGTGTCGGCGGCGCAGCTGACCTGGCTGTCCAGCTCCATCGCCATGGGGTACACGGCGGGGTTCGTGCTGCTGGGGCCGCTGACCGACCGAGTCGATCGGCGCGCGATGCTGGTGTACGGCACCGCCGCCACCGCCGTGGCCACCCTGGCGGTGGCCGCCGCCGGCGGCCTGGAGATCGGCGTGGCGCTGCGCGGCCTGCAGGGCTTCACCGCCGCGGTGTTCGCGCCCGCCGCGTTCGTCAACATAGCCTCGACGGTGCCGCCGCGGCGCCGCGCCCTGGCGCTGAGCACCGTGGTGAGCGGGGCGCTGGCGGCGGCGGTGTTCGGGCAGGCCACCGGGCAGCTGCTCAACCAGGCGATGGGGTGGCGGTCGGTCTACATTGGCAGCGCGATCGCCCTGGCCGTCGCCGCGGTGGCGCTGCGGGTGCTGTTGATCGGCGACCCCGCCGCCCCGGACGGACGCGGGCTGCGCGAGACGTACCTGGCGCTGCCCCGGCTGCTGGTGCGGCGCGACCTGGCCCCGCTGTACGCGGTGACCCTGACCGCGCTGGGCGGGTTCGTCGCGGTGTACACCGCGCTGCAGATCACCGGCGGCATATCGAACGGGCAGCTGCTGGTGCTGCGGGTCGCCGTGCTGCCCGCGATCGTCGCGGTGCCGCTGGTCGCCACGTGGTTGTCGCGCTTCGCCTCCCACCACCGGGCCGCCGCCGCGACCCTGGTGTCGGCGATCGCCGCCGCGGCCGTGGCGCTGTTGCAGCCCGGCGAGGTCGGACTGGTGTTCCTGCTGCTGGCGTACACGCTGGGCGTGTCGGCGGCGGCGCCGGCCATCAACGAGACCATCGCCGCCCGCTCCGGCGCGCAGCGCGGCTCGGCGCTGTCGCTGTTCACCGCGATGCTCATGGTGGGCGCCAGCGTCACCCCGCCGCTGGTGGGCGCCGCGGCCGCGTCGGGCCTCGGCGGGATCTTCACCGGGATCGCCGTCGTGGTGGCGATCGCCGCGGCGGCCACCTGGTGGACCGGCGCGCGGCACGGCGCGGCTCAGGTCGAGGCGGCCTGAGCGGTACGCCGCCGCGCCAGGCCGATCACCAACGGAATCACGATCATCGCCGCCCCGATGCCCGCCATCCAGTACAGGTAGGTGTGCAGCGGGGCGGCGAACGCGTCGTAGTACGCCGTCCCCTTGTCCACTTGCGACCGCCCGTACCAGGTGCCGATCAGCACCGCCGCCATCGCCACCACCAGGGCGGCCCCGGCGACGATGACGACGAGCCTTCGGTTGCGCGCCAGGATGACCCCGGCGGCCAGGAGCACCAGCGCCACGATAGGCAGCACGATCCGCAGCACGTTGAAGGTGTCGTAGTAGCCGCGCGCGTCGGACAGCTTCTGAGACGAGTACACCGCCAGCGTCGTCCTGTCGTCGGGGATCGAGATGTCCTGCTTGAGGCCCGCGGCCCTCAGCCGCTTCTTCACCTGCGCGATGACGGGCTTCAGGTCGACGTTGATCGTGTCGTTGTCGACGCTGACCATGCCGTCGTGGTCGCCGCGCAGGATCGCCATCAGCGCCTGGTGGGCGACGGTGTTGATCTCCACCCAGGCGCGGCGGCCCGCGTCGCTGTCGACGAAGTCGTTCACGGTGTCGGCGACGAACTCGTCCAGTGAGGACTTCAGGGGGACGGCCAGCGCCTTCATCGCCTTGGCCTGGCGGGGTTTCATGCCCTCGGTGACCCGGTCGACGGCGTCGTCGACGTCGAGGCGCGCGGTGATCGCCGAGGTGAGCGCGTTCGCGATCTGATGGCGCACCGCGGGTTCGTCCAGCAGCGGGGTCACGGTCGCCAGGTATTCGTCGCGATCGACGACGGTGTCGTCGGCCCACACCAGCACCACCGCGGGCGTCGCGACGACAGCGGCCAGAATCACCAGCACGATCGACAGTCCATTACGGATCTTCCCCATGGGCGGAGCCTAGGCGGCGTCGGCGAACCGTCGCCGGCATTCGCGCGGCCCTCGGCGCGGCGTACATCCCCCGTCGCCGGACCGGGCCGTTCCTACCCCCGGGGCGGTACGCGGGAAGCCTCCGACGAGGCGATGTGCCGCCGACCACTTTTGGAAACCCTAAGGGCATGGAAAACAACCACAACCCGCCTCCGGTCCGGACGCGGGAACTCACGAAACGCTACGGCGACATCGTCGCCGTCGACAAACTGAACCTCACGGTGGAGCCCGGCGAGATCTACGGATTCCTCGGGCCCAACGGGGCGGGCAAGACCACCACGCTGCGCATGCTGCTGGGCCTGATCCGCTCCACCTCGGGGTCGGTGCGGGTGCTGGGCCGCGCGCCCGGCACCGCCGACCACCTGGCGAGGGTGGGCGCGCTCATCGAGGGGCCCGCCTTCTATCCGCACCTGTCCGGCGGCACGAACCTGCGGGTGCTGGCGCGCTACGCGGGCGTCCCGAAGACGCGGGTCGCCGAGGTGCTGGGCATGGTCGACCTGGAAAACCGCGCGGGCGACCGCTACTCGACGTACTCGCTGGGCATGAAGCAGCGGCTCGGGGTGGCGGCGGCGCTGTTGAAGGAGCCGCAACTGCTGATTCTGGACGAGCCCACCAACGGGCTGGACCCCGCGGGCATGGCCGACATGCGGATGCTGATCCGGCAGCTGGGCACCGAGGGCTGCACCGTGGTGCTGTCCAGCCACCTGCTGGGCGAGGTGCAGCAGGTCTGCGACCGGGTCGGCGTGATCTCGCACGGGCGGTTGATCGCCGAGAGCACCGTCGCCGAGCTGCGCGGCGGGCAACGGCTGCGCATCGACGTGGACAGTCTGGACGACGCCGCCCGCGCCGCCCGCGACCTGGTCGGCGCCGAGTTCGTCCACATCGTCGACGACGCGCTCGAGCTGGAAGTCGAGGCGGACAAGGCCGCCTGGGTGAACGGCGAGCTGGTCAACTGCGGCATCGCCGTCAGCCAGTTGCGTTGGCGCGAACGCGATCTGGAGCAAGTGTTCCTCGAGCTCACCGAAGGAGAACTGAGCCATGTGGGCTAGTACTGTCGCCGAACTCAACACCATGGTGCGCCGCGGCGCGAACTGGCTGATGCTGTCCATCGCCGTCGTCCTGATGCTCACCTTCGGATACGCCGTGCCGTACACGGCCTACCTGCGGGGCGACTCCGACTCCCCCGCCACCGCGCACATGCTGGACACGGTGCTGCCCGACCACCTGGTGGGCATCGCGATCGGCGGGCTGCCCTTCTTCACCGGCGCCATCGGGCTCATCATCGGCGCCCTGGCCGTCGGCGGCGAATACGGTTGGGGCACCTGGAAGACCCTGCTCACGCAGGGGCCGTCCCGCCTCACCGTCTACTCGGGAAAGCTCGCCTCGCTGGCCGTCGCCAACGCCGTGCTGGTGGGTTCCAGCTTCGCCTTCGGCGCCGCGTCCACCGCGATCATCGCCTCCGTCGAGGACAAGGCCGCGGACTGGCCGAGCCTCGCCGACCTGGCGACCGGATTCGGCGCGGGCTGGATGATCGCCATGATGTGGACGATGGCGGGCGTCGTGCTGGCCATCGCCACCCGCGGCGTCGCCATCCCGATCGGCGTGGGTCTGGTGTGGATGCTGGGGGTGCAGAACCTCCTGGCGGGCATCGCCGCGCCCCTCCTGGACTGGGTCGCCGACCTCCAGAAGTGGCTGCCGGGGCCCAATGCCGGGTCGCTGGCGGGGGCGCTGGGGGTCGCCAAGACGACGCCCGGCTACAGCGACATCGTGTCCTCCGGCCACGCCGTGGCCCTGGTGGCCGCGTACCTGCTGGTATTCGCCGCCATCGGTGGCGTGGTCCTGCGCCGCCGGGACGTGGTGTAAGTAAGGACGCATGATCCCGCGAGTGTTCGCCGGTGCCGCCGCGGTCGCCCTGCTGCTGACCGCGTGCGGCCACCGGCCGTCGGACGCGACCCACGGCCGCGCCTACCCGCTGCACACCCAGATCGTGGCCACCACCTTCTGGGTGGGCGAACAGTTCGACGCGCACCTGGCCGACGGCAGCCAGGTGTGCTCCACATACGACGACGAGTGGGCCCGCCACTGGTCGGGGATCGACCGGGGCGAGCTTCCCGACGACGCCGCGGGGTGCGCGGGCTCCACGGTCGGCGGCTGCGACGGGGTGTGGACGAAGGATCGCTGCGTCACCGAGAAGCGCACCGCCGCCCACCATTACTTCCCCACCGCCGCCGAGCCGCGCGAGAATCCCTTCTACCTGGACCTTCCGTACGACGATCTCAACGACCCCAAGGGTTTCGCCAAGCGCTGCGACGTCATCGGCTGGGCCCACGACAAGGGATACGACGGGCGTTGCGGCGATGAGACGTTCTCGTTCATGAAGAACCGCTGGGTGTCCATCAAGGGGCCCAACGGAAAGACCTGCTACGGCCAGATCGAGGACGCCGGTCCCTCGCACGACGACGAGTACCACGACGCGTCCTATGTGTTCGGACGGCACGACGCCCGCCCCGCCCAGCGCCACTTCAACAACGCGGGCCTCGACGTGTCGCCCGCCCTCAACGGGTGCCTGGGCTTCGCCGAACTCAACGGCGACAGCGACACCGTGGACTGGCGCTTCGCCGACGAGGAGGACGTGCCCGACGGTCCGTGGACGAGGGTCGTCACCGACTCGGGCGTGACCAGCGGCTAGGCGGCGGCGTAGGCGTAGACCGCCCAGCCCAACAGGACCAGGCTGACGACGCTGGCGAGGCCGCGGACCGAGTTCCAGCGGGTCCACTTGCGGCTGTAGGCGGCCCAGGTCTCCTCGTCGGCGGACGTGGAGGCGTCCAGCGCCAGGTTCATCGGGACGTTGATGGCGGCGGTGGTGGCGAAGGCGCCCAGGGCGTACACCGCGGCGGCGGCGAACGCGGCCACCGCGGCGAGGGTGGAGCCGGCGGCCAGCAGCAGGCCGCCCGCCACGACCGAGGCCAGGGGCGCGAGCACGAACGCCGACAGGAAGCCGGGGTTTTGGATGCGGTCGTTGATGCGGCGCATCGCGGCCACCGCCTGCGACGGTTCGATGCCGTCGAGGCCCGGCATGACGCCGGTGGAGAAGCCGAAGAACGCCCCCGCCATCAGGGCGGTGCAGATGCCCGCCACGGTCAGGGCCACGACGACGGTCACGGTTGCCATGGACGCCATCACTCCTCACGTCAGGTCGCCGGCGCGGGCTCCGGTTCCTCGGTGGCCTGTTTCGGGACGGCCGCGCCGTGGTTCATCTGGGCCCATTCCTTGCGCAGGCCCGGAACCAGGGTAACCACGAGATACGCCGCGCCGATGATCAACAGGGCCGGGGAGATCCCCGCCGCCGCGACCGCGGCGCTGCCCACCATGCCGCCGAAGGGAATGCCCGCCCAGGCCAAGGCCCGGGTCAGGGTCGACACCCGGCCCAGCATGGCCGCGGGCACCCGCTCGTACTGCACGGCGCCGATGATCGGGTTCAGGAAGCCCGAGGCCAGGCCGCCGACGCCGAAGACCAGCGCGACCACCCACAGCGGGGCGCCCATGGCCATGACGATGAAGCGCGGCACGCCGCCGAGCATGAATCCGACGATGTACACCAGCCGCCGCGGCAGCCGATGGCCCCAGGCGGCCGCGGCGAGGCTCGCGATCACCGACGTGGCGCCGAAGATGCTGATCATCAGGCCGATGGCCTGTGGTCCGTGGTCGAAATGCTTGGCCCACACGGGAAGCAGCACCGCGGTCCACGCCTGGTCCAGCAGGTTGGTCACGAACACCATGCCGATGATGGAGCTCAGCAGCCCGTCCTTGCGCAGGAATTCGCCGCCCTGGCGGAGCTGGCCGAGGTAGCCGGTGGGCCTGTCGGGTTCGGGCTCCACCTCGGGGTTGGTGACGAACAGCGCGACGGTCGCCGAGGCCACGGCGGTGAGCGCGGCGGTGATCCACAGGGCGTACACGCCGCCGACCGCGGCGATCAGCACGCCGGCGACGGCGGGTCCCACCGTGGTGGCGGCGCGCTCGATGGCGCCCGACAGGCCGGTGCCGCGCTCCAGCCGCATGCCCGCGGCCTTCGTCACCGAGGGGATGAAGATCGCCTTGGCGACGTTGGCGGGGCCGTCGGAGACCCCGACGATCGCGATGGCCACGAACAGGACGGGCAGCGACAGCACGCCCGCCAGGTGCAGCACCGGGATCACCGCCAGGCCGACCGCGGCGATGATGTCGCCGACCACGCTGACCCGGCGGGGTCCGATGCGGTCGATGATCGGCCCGCTCAACAGCTGCGCCACCACGTACGGGCCCATCTGGGCCAGGACGACGGCGCCCGTGGCGGCGGTGCTTCCCGTGCTGGTCAACACGAACCAGGGCAGCGCCAGCCCGAGCAGGCGGGCGCTGGTCCAGCCCGCGGCCATGGCCGACAGCACCGCGATCAGGCCGCGGCGGGTGGGTTTCGGGGCGCTCATGACTCCTCGGCTCTCGGCTCGAGGGTGGAGGAGTGCGGGAAGGCCTGGAACTGGAAGCTGACCAGCGCGGTTCCCTCGGGGGCGTCGGTCTCGATACCCGATCGGTAGCGCCTCAACAGCTCGGCGACCTCGGTCTCGAGCTTCTTGAGCTCGGCGGGGGTGAGCCGCAGCAGGTAGTCGCTCATGGTGGAGGCGTCCTGCCACTCCTCGGGCAGCGTGTCGCGCTCGTCGGCGGCGCTCAACAGCTTGTCGGCGTACACCTGCGCCACCGAGCGCAGGTAGGTCCCGCCGAGGTCCTGGTCGTCGCCGACGGTGGACTGGCTGTCCATCATGGTGGTCCAGTGGGCGGCCCTCCACCAGCGCTCGCGGGCGTTGCCGCGCTCGGGGTCCTCGACGATGAAGCCGTGCTCGGCGAGCTGGCGCAGGTGGTAGCTGGTGGCGCCCGAGTTGAGGCCGAGCCGCTGGGCCAGGCCCGTGGCGGTGGCGGGGCCCTCGGCGCGCAGCAGGCCGAGCATGCGGACGCGGATGGGGTGGGCGACGCCGCGCAGGTTGCGGGCGTCGAGGCGGACCAGTTTCGGGTCAGGGGCTTCGGACATGACCCGACCATACAACCACAAAGACCAATTTGCAAACGTATCTTTGCGAAGGCTCATTTGCGGTCACCCGAAGTCGACGCCGAGATGGCGCCTCAGGTGTGCCAGGGTCGCCTCCTCGAAGGCGTACGGCCACTCGCCGCCCGTCCGCTTCGCCAGCGCCCGCCCCCGCCGCAGGAACTCGGCGGTGAGGTAACGCTCGGCGGCGAGGATCTGCTCGCGGTCGGCGCCCGCGGCGGGAACCGCCTCCAGGCGGGCGCGCCGCTCGTCGTCCAGGAAGGGGTTGAGCCGCTTGGCGCCGCCCGAGCGATGGACCCCGCGCTCGGCGCACATCAACAGCGACAACAGATCCCGCCGCACGGCCAGTCCACTGTGTGCGACGACGTACTCCTCGCGGCCCAGCACGGTGACGAGCTTGCCGAGGAAGTACAGGAACAGGTTCACCACATCGGACGGAAAGTACGGCTCCCCGGGGGTGTCGTCGGGCATCCGCCGCCCGGGCAACACATCCCCGCGGCGGTCGAACAGCGGCAGCACCGCGTCGTACTGGTCGGGGTCGTATTCCGACAGCCCGTGGAAGATCAGGTCGACGTGGAGCCAGTCCGGCGTGATCCCCAGTCCCCCCGTCACTCCGGGAATGCGATCGGCGTGAACCAACGGCCCCGCGATCGACTCGATGAGCCGCGCGAAATCCCTCACGCCGCCGTCCACATCGGCGTCGGCGACGACGCAGTGCAGGTCGACGTCGGAGTACGCGTCGCCGCGCCCGCTGGCGTTGCTGCCGATCAGGTACACCGCGAGAATCCGCTCGTCCCGCGGCAGCACGGTCTTCGCGCGCTCGATCGCCGAAGCCTGTGCGGCAAGGAGGTCCGTCATGGAAGCCGACGCTACGCCCGCGGCACCAACGAACGTAGCCCCGCCCGACCATAGTGGCCGGACGGGGCTACGTGACAGCGCTTGGGCGACCGCCTTACTTGGCGGAGGCGCGCAGCTCCCTTGTTCTTGGGAAGCATGGCCTTGCGGTGCAGGTCTGGAAGACCTGCACCTCCAAGCCGCCCTATTTGGCGGAGGCGCGCAGCTCCTCTTCCTTGCGGTGCAGGTCTTCCAGACCACCGCACATGAAGAACGCCTGCTCGGGGAAGTGGTCGTACTCGCCCTCGGCGATCTTGCGGAACGCCTCCACCGTCTCCTTCACCGGGACGAACGAGCCGTCCACACCGGTGAACTGCTTGGCGGCGTAGGTGTTCTGCGACAGGAACCGCTCGATGCGGCGGGCGCGGCCCACGACCAGCTTGTCCTCTTCGGACAGCTCGTCCATGCCGAGGATCGCGATGATGTCCTGCAGCTCGTTGTACTTCTGCAGGATCCGCTTCACCTCGGAGGCGACCCGGTAGTGCTCGTCGCCGACCACGTCGGCCTCCAGGATCCGGGAGGACGACGCCAGCGGGTCCACCGCCGGGTAGATGCCCTTGTCGGACACCTTGCGCTCCAGGTTCGTGGTGGCGTCCAGGTGGGTGAAGGCCGTGTGCGGCGCCGGGTCGGTGTAGTCGTCGGCGGGCACGTAGATCGCCTGCATCGACGTGATGGCCTTGCCCCGGACCGAGGTGATCCGCTCCTGCAGCTCGCCCATCTCGTCGGCCAGGGTGGGCTGGTAGCCCACGGCCGACGGCATCCGGCCCAGCAGGGTCGAGACCTCGGAACCGGCCTGGGTGAACCGGAAGATGTTGTCGATGAACAACAGCACCTCCTGGTTCTGCACGTCGCGGAAGTACTCGGCCATGGTCAGCGCCGACAGGGCGACCCGCAGACGGGTGCCCGGCGGCTCGTCCATCTGGCCGTAGACCAGGGCGGTCTGCGGCAGGACGCCGGACTCGGCCATTTCGGCGATCATGTCGTTGCCCTCACGGGTGCGCTCACCGACGCCCGCGAAGACCGACGAGCCACCGAAGTTCTGGGCGACCCGGATGACCATCTCCTGGATCAACACGGTCTTGCCGACGCCGGCGCCGCCGAACAGGCCGATCTTTCCGCCCTTCACGTACGGCGCCAAGAGGTCCAGCACCTTGATGCCGGTCTCCAGCATCTCGGTCTTGGGTTCCAGGGTCGCGAAGGCCGGGGCCTTGCGGTGGATCTCCCAGTACTCGTCGGCCTCGATCTTCTCGCCGGGCTCCAGGTTCAGGCACTCGCCGATCGTGTTGAACACGTGGCCCTTGACGGCGTCGCCGACCGGGACCTTGATCTCGCCGCCGGTGTTGCGCACCTCGGTGCCCCGCACCAGACCGTCGGTGGGCTGCATGCAGATCGCCCGGACGGTGTTGGCACCCAGGTGCTGGGCGACCTCCATGGTCAGGGTCTTGGAGCCCTCGGCCAGTTCCACGTCCACCTTGAGGGCGAAGTAGATCTCCGGCAGCGCATTGCGCGGAAACTCCACGTCGACGACGGGTCCGATGACCCGGACGACGCGGCCGTTCTCAGTGCTTACCGCGGTAGTCATATTCCTTACTCACTTCCCGCCGCGGCCAGCGCACTCGCGCCGCCGACGATCTCGCTGATCTCTTGGGTGATCTCGGCCTGCCGGGCACCGTTGCGTTCCCGGGTCAGGGTCTTGATCAGGTCTTCCGCATTGTCCGTCGCCGCCTTCATGGCGCGCCGCCGGGCCGCCGACTCGGCCGCCGACGCGTCGATCAACGCGGCGTACACCCTGGTCGTCAGATACTTCGGCAGCAGCGCGTCCAGCAACGCTTCGGGTTCGGGCTCGTACTCGTACGCCGGGAGGATCAGGTCCGGATTGGATCCGGCCTCGACCTCCTCCACCTCCATGGGCGCCAGCTGCCGCGCCTGCGGAGTCTGGGTCAGCAGCGACACGAACTTGGTGTGCACGATATGAAGCTCGTCCACGCCGAGAATACCGTCGTCACCGGCGTGGTCATCCCCATCGTCGGCCCCGGAAACGAAGGCGGCCAACAGGGTCTTGGTGACCTCGGCGGCGTCCTCAAAGGAGGGTTTGTCCGAAAAACCCGACCACTGACCGGCCAGCGCGCGGCCCCGGAACTTGTAGTACCCGATGCCGCGGCGACCGGTGACGTACAGCGCCGGAGTCTTGCCCTCCTCGGCGAGCCGGGAGATCAGCTGCTCGGCGGTGCGGATCGCGTTGGCATTGTAACCACCGCACTGTCCCTTGTCGCTGGTCACCACGAGCACGCCGGCCCGCCGCGCGTTCTCGCGCGGCTTCAACAGCGGATGGTCGATGTTGCTGTTGGACGCCAGGGCCGTCATCACCTTCGTGATGGCCCTGGCGTACGGCAGCGACGCCTCCACTCTGGCCTGTGCCTTGGCCACCCGGCTGGTGGCCACCAGTTCCATCGCCTTGGTGATCTTCTTGATGGACTGGGTGGCCTTGATCCGGCGCCGCAGCACACGTAGCTGCGCTGACATGACTCAGCCCTTCCGAACGACGCGCTGCACCGACTCGGTCGCCTCGTCACCTTCGAGTGCCTCGGCAGGCGCCTCGTTGACGTTGACCTCGTCGGCGGCGCCCAGGAACATCTGCTTGAAGCGGTCGATGGCCGACTTCAGCGTGGCCACCGAGTCGTCCTCCAGCTTGCCGCTGTCGGCGATGGCGTCCAGCACGTTCTTGTGGTGGTGCCGCAGGTAGCCCAGGAACTCACCCTCGAAGCGGCGAATCTCGCCGATCGGGACGTCGTCCAGTTCGCCGGTGGTGCCCGCCCACAGCGCGACGGATTCCTCCTCCATCGGCACCGGCTGGGCCACGCCCTGCTTCAGCAGCTCGACCATGCGCTGGCCGCGGTCCATCTGGGCGCGGGACGCGGCGTCCAGGTCCGAGGCGAAGGCGGAGAACGCCTCCAGCTCGCGGAACTGGGCCAGGTCCAGGCGCAGCGAACCGGCGACCTTCCTCATGGCCTTGGGCTGCGCGGCGCTACCGACACGCGACACCGAGGTGCCGACGTTGATGGCCGGGCGCACACCGGAGTTGAACAGGCCCTCCTCCAGGAAGACCTGGCCGTCGGTGATCGAGATGACGTTGGTGGGGATGAACTGCGAGATGTCGCCGGCCTTGGTCTCGATGATCGGCAGACCCGTCATCGAGCCGCCGCCCATCTCGTCCGACAGCTTGGCGCAGCGCTCCAGCAGGCGCGAGTGCAGGTAGAACACGTCGCCGGGGAACGCCTCGCGGCCCGGCGGGCGGCGCAGCAGCAGCGAGATCGCGCGGTACGCCTCGGCCTGCTTGGACAGGTCGTCGAAGATGATCAGGACGTGCTTGCCCTGGTACATCCAGTGCTGTCCGATGGACGAACCGGTGTAGGGAGCCAGGTACTTCAGACCCGCCGGGTCGGAGGCCGGGGACGCCACGATGGTGGTGTAGTCCATGGCGCCGTGGGCCTCGAGCATGCCCTTGACGCTGGCGATCGTGGACGCCTTCTGTCCGATGGCGACGTAGATGCAGCGCACCTGCTTCTTGGGGTCGCCGGACTCCCAGTTCTTCTTCTGGTTGATGATCGTGTCGATGCAGACCTGGGTCTTGCCGGTCTTGCGGTCGCCGATGATCAGCTGGCGCTGGCCCCGGCCGATCGCGGTCATCGAGTCGATCGCCTTGATGCCGGTCTCCAGCGGCTCGAAGACGCTCTGGCGCGCCATCACGTTGGGCGCCTGGAGTTCCAGCTCGCGGGTGTCCTCGGCCTCGATGTCGCCGAGCTCGTCGATGGGGTTGCCCAGCGCGTCGACGACGCGGCCCAGGAACTTCTCGCCCACCGGCACCGACAACACCTTGCCGGTGCGCTTGACCTGCTGGCCCTCTTCGATGCGAGCGTAGTCACCCAGGATGACGACGCCGATGTCGCGGACGTTCAGGTTCTGGGCGATGCCGGTGGTGCCGTCGGCGAACTCCAGGATCTCATTGAACATTGTGGAGGGCAGGCCCTCGACAATGGCGATGCCGTCGCCGCACTCGGTGACGACGCCGACCTCTTCGCGGGTGATCTCCGGCCGGTACGACGAGACGTAGGCGTCGAGCGCGCTACGCACCTCATCGGAGGAGATGGTCAGCTCTGCCATCTTTAGTCAGTCCCTCGATTTCTCTTACTGTTGATCCGCCACGGCTAGCGCCGCGCCACCAACGCTTTACGGGCTTCGGAAAGGCGCCTGGCAACGGTGCCGTCGTACAGATCGTGTCCGATCTGGACCTTGATGCCGCCCACGACCTGCGGATCCACCGTGACCTTGGCGGACACGGGTTGACCGTATATCTCGGACAGCCTGCCCGCCAAGCGGGCCTCCTGCTCCTCGGGCAGCGGAGAGGCCACCGTCACATAGGCGAGGCGCTGCTCGCGCTTGGCGGCGGCACCTTCCACCAGTTTGGACAGTGCGTCGTCGAAGCCGCGCCCGCCGTAGCCGGCGATGGCGGCCTCGACCAACCGGATGGTGATCGGCTTGGCCTTGCCCGACAGCAGCGAACTCGCCAGGCCGGCGCGGTCGGCGACCGGCACGGTCACGTCGGACAGCGCCGACGACAGCGCCCCGTCGCCCTCGACGACCCGCTGGAAGCGGAAGAGCTCGTCCTCCACCTCGGCCAGCACGCCCTCGGCGGCACCGGCGGTCAGCAGCGCGTCGACGCCGACGACCTCCACGCCGGTGAGGATCTCGCCGGGGCTCGACCAGCGCTCGGCGACCAGCGCGGACACGATCTTCAGCGTGCCCGCGGTGACCTTGCCGTTCAACACCTGCTCGGTCAGTCGAGCGCGGTCTCCCGCGTCGCGGGCCGGGTCGGTCAGGGCGCGACGCAACCGCGGCTCGCGGGAGAGCAGCTCGCCCACGGCCAGGATCTCGTCGCCGACCTTGCGCAGCGTGTCGGGCTTGACGCGCTTGGCGTAGGCCGCCAACGCGTCCAACCCCGCCTGGGTCGCCTGCGGCGCGATGCCGGACATCAGCGCGACCCTGCCGACTCGGCGTCCAGATCGGTCAGGAACCGTTCGACGGTGCCGGAACGACGGGCCTCGTCCGCCAGCGACTCGCCGACGATCCGACCGGCCAGCTCGACGGCGATCTCGCCGACCTCGCCGCGCAGCTCGGTGAGGAGCTGCTGCCGGGAGGCGGCCAGCGTGTCGCGCCCGGCCGCGATGATGCGGTCGGACTCCTCGCGGGCCTCGGCGAGGATGTCGTCCTTGGCGGCGATCGCCTCGGCGCGAGCCTCGTCGCGGATGCCGGCGGCCTCGGAACGGGCCTCGGTCAACTGCTGCTTGTACTGCTCCAGCAGACGGTTGGCCTCGGCCTGGGTCTCCTCGGCGCGCTTGATGCCGCCCTCGATCGCGTCGACCCTCGCGCGGAAGGTCTGCTCCATCTTGGGGAAGACGTACTTCATCAAGATGAAGCACAGCACGGCGAAGGCGATGACACCGATGACGATCTCCTGCCACACGGGCACGATCGGGTTCGGCGCTTCTTCAGCCAGAATGCTCAAGTGCTTCATGGGATCGGCTTATCTACTTGAAGACGAAACCGAAGGCGATGCCCAGCAGGGCGAGCGCCTCGACCACGGCGAAACCAATCCACAGGTACGGGTTGGTCAGCTTCGACGACTCGGGCTGACGCGCGGTCGCCTGAATGTAGGCGGCGAAGATGAGACCCACGCCGATACCCGGGCCGATCGCGGCAAGGCCGTAACCGATGGCGCTGAGGCTGCCATGCACAGCGGCAACATCCATTGTGAATTTCCTCCTGGTAATGCCCGAGTGACTTCCACACGGGACAGTTGACGTTCATGACGGGTCTTTAGTGGCCCTCGGCCAGCGCACCTTGGATGTAGCTGGCGGTCAGGACCGTGAACAAGTAGGCCTGGAGCACGCCGATGAACGCCTCCAGCAGGGTCAACACCACGGTCAGCGCCCACGACAGCACCGACACCGGGAACAGCAGCCCGTTGGCGTTGATCATCGCGAATCCACCCACGGTGAACACCAGCAGGATCACGTGGCCGGCGAACATGTTGGCGAAGAGCCGCAGCGCCAGGGTCAGCGGGCGGAACACCAGGGTCGACACGAACTCGATGGGAATGAGCAGCGGCAGGATGAACCACGGGGCGGGCGGGATCAGGGTGTGCTTCATGTAGGTGGCGAAGCCGTGCTTGCGGATGCCCACCCAGTTGAACAGCACCCAGCTGATCAGGGCCAGAAACGCCGGGAACGCGATGTGCGACATCGGCGAGAGCTGGAACAGCGGGATGATCCCCCACAGGTTGTTCACCAGGAGGAAGCACATCAGCGTGGCCAGGTAGGGGGCGTAACGCACGCCCTCCTCGCCGATCAGGTTGACGCCGATGTTGTTGCGCGCGAAACCGTAGACCGACTCCGCGATCCACTGGCGCTTGGTGGGCACGAGCTGCGGCCTGCGGTTGGCGTACAGGAAGAAGGCCACGATCAGGACCACCGACAGGACGACCATCGTGGTGACCTTGGTGGCCCAGAAGGTCGTGGTACTTCCCGTGAAGAAGTCGGGCAGGTAAAAGTCCTCCACCTTGGGCGGAAATGGAAGGTGCTCCTCAGCGAGGAGGTGGGCTGCCTGTCCAGACACCGGTTCCCTTTCTCGTCAGGCGCCGAGCCTGCGGGCGATGAGATAGACACCGCAGGCCACGCCAATCACCGATCCGATCCCGATGGCGATGCCGCCGAGATCGAGCCATGCGTCGACCAACCAGCCGATTCCGCCCCACACCACGATTCCCGTGATGAGGTAGCCGATGGCCACCCAGCCTTGATCTGCCCCTGAGGGATTCTGGTCGGGGTCTTCAGATCGGCGTGGGGGTTGATCATCGTCCATGACGCGACGAACGATATCAGTCGTTCGGGAAGATAAAGCGTTGGCCCCCTGGGCAGCCGCCATCGCGCGGCCGGGGGGTCGCTTGCTCACGGCGACCCACATTACTCCTGCCTCACACCGGACGGAAGGGCCATCCCGGCTTTCGCGCGACGCGACTGCGGACCGTTGCGCACCACCGTGATGATCTGCGCGGCGTTCCAGGTCGCCACCCCCACGAACACCCCGATCCCCATGGCGGGCAGGCCTTTCCACTGGTGAGAGGCCAGAACCGACATGATGAGCCCGATCCAGATGATCTTGAGCACATAGGTGGAGACGCCGAACGGCAACACCAGCCGGGTGTTGATGGAGTCGGCCCAGGCGATCACCAACACCGACAGCGTGTAGCTGGCGGTCACCAGCAGGACGCCCGACGCCGCGCCGATGGCGGAGGTGACGTCGACGAAGAACCCGGCGACCGCGGCGCTCAGCACCAGAGCCACGCCGCTGGAGATCAGGGGCGTGGGCAGGTAACGGAGTTTGGCGATCAGCACGCCGTCAATGGTGGCACAGGCGCTAACTCAGCAGGGCGGTCACCAGTGGCGCCAGCGACGCGTCGATGTCGTCGGCGGTGGCGGCGAAGATCGCGCGGCCGCCGCCCCAGGGGTCGTCGAGGTCGTCGGGCTCGGCGTCGCCGCGGTGCTTGTCCGCCAGGGCCACCAGGGCCACGCCCCGCTCGTACACCGCCTCGGGCGAGCCGTCGCTGGACGGCAGCTCGGCGAGGTCGAGGCCCTCGACGATCCGTCCGAAGTGGCGGATCCCGAAGGTGCGGGACGCCGCGTCGGGGTAGTTCTCGGTCACATACTCGCCGACCTCTTCGGTGGCGACCAGGATCACGTCGGAGGCCTCGACCATGCCGCGATCGATGTGGCGGGCGCGGAAACCGGCGTCGCTGCCGCCGCGGGAGCGCAGCTCGCGGGCGGCGGGGCCGTTCATCCTCTGCCCGGTGTGCCAGGTGCCGATGCCGCTGGAATGGCTCAGCACCAACTCATCGGCGTCGATCCCGGCGCGCTCGGCGACCCGCAGCGCCAGGAGCCGCTCGGCCATCGGCGAGCGGCAGATGTTGCCCAGGCAGACGTGCAGGACGGAAAACGGCGGCATCAGTCGTCGGGCCCCGCGGTGTCGGGGGCGATGCGGCGGATCTGTTCCAGCGACAGCGCGCCCTCGCGCAGCACCCGGGGGACGCCGTCGGTGCAGTCGACGATGGTGCTGGGCGCGTTGTCGGGCAGCGGGCCGGCCTCCAGATACACCTCGACGGAGTAGCCGAGCTGTTCCTTGGCCTCGGCGGCGGTGCCCGCGGCCGGCTGGCCCGTCTTGTTGGCCGACGACACCGCCATGGGACCCGTCTCGCGCAACACCTCCAGCGCCACCGGGTGCAGCGGCATCCG
This sequence comes from Stackebrandtia sp., assembly GCF_035643755.1. NCBI lineage: Bacteria > Bacillati > Actinomycetota > Actinomycetes > Glycomycetales > Glycomycetaceae > Stackebrandtia > Stackebrandtia sp. The sequence goes on from NZ_DASQPW010000133.1 coordinate 19,585, forward strand.
CACCGCGACGGTGCCGCCGGTGTCGCCCAGGTCCCAGTCGAGGGTGGGCGAGTAGTCGATGACGACGGTCAGCGGGCCGGGCCAGTACGCCGCCACCAGGTCCTTGACCGGCTCGGGAATCGACATGGTCAGGCCGTCCAGGGCCCGGCGGGACCCCACCAGCACCGGCGGGGCCATGTCGCGGCCGCGGCCCTTGGTGCGCAGCAGGGCCTCGATCGCCCAGGACTTGAACGCGTCGGCGCCGAGGCCGTAGAGGGTGTCGGTGGGCAGCACCACCAGGTCGCCCGCCTTGACGGCGGACACCGCCGCGTCTATCGCGGAATCGCGCTCGGTGGCCTTGCGGCAGTCATAAAGCCTCACGTGGCATAAGGCTAATGGCCGCCGCGCGGTGGAAAACCTCGGCCGCCCCGACAGGTCGCGGTGGTCGACAGCGGCGGTGAAGCCGCGCTCGCGCAGCAGCGCGGGCACCGCCTCGCCGTGGGTGTCGTCGTGCTCGATGGCCACCACGCCGCCGCCGCGCGCCAGCGCCGCCGCGCGGTCGATCAGCGGGCGGATCACGTCCAGGCCGTCGTCGCCGCCGTACACCGCGGTGTCGGGGTCGGCGTCGACCTCGGGCTCCACGGCGGTGCGGCGCGGCACGTACGGCGGGTTGGACAGCACGGCGTGGCAGGCGCCGTCGAGGTCGGACAGTGTGGCGGGATCGGTGGCGTCACCGTCCACAACGATGACCGAGGTGCCGTGGGTGTTGCGGCGCAACCATTCCAGGGCGCGGGGGTAACGCTCCACGGCGTACACGGTGGCGTCGGGGCGTTCGGCGGCCACGGCGCGGGCGATGGCTCCGCTGCCGGAGCACAGGTCGGCGACCACCGGCTCGGCCAAGGGGCGCAAGGCTTCCAGCGCCCACTCCACCAACAGCTCGGTCTCGAAGCGCGGCACGAACACCCCGGGGCCCACGGCGAGCTCGCCGCGCCAAAACGGCGCGGTGCCCACGATGTACTGCAGCGGCTCGCGGGTGGCGCGTCGGGTCACGAGGCGGCGAAACGCGTCGGCCTCCTCGACGGACGGATCGTCGGCGATCGGCAACCGTCCACGCGGGACATCGGCGACGTGGGCGGCCAGCAATTCGGCGTCCACCCTGGGCGAAGACACCCCGGCTTCGGTGAGCGCGCGGGTGGCGGCGGCCAGCAGCCCGCGCCAATCCTCGCCCATGTCCGGCCTCTCGTTTCGAAATCTTCGCCGTACCGCGCTGTCGCTTACCGACTCGGTAAGGCATGCTTTATTCCAGACACCGTTACCGCCGCCCGCGTGCCCCCAGCACGTGCGACCCGCGGCGCGTGACGTCGGCGGGTCATCCTGCCATGAGCGGACACAACCCAAGCAGCGAGGTGAGCGTGTGACAACAGACGCCATTTCCGAACGCCTGCGCGTTGCCCGCCAGCTCATGTACGACGGGTCGCCGGCCGCGGCGATCATCGCCGTCGACGAGATCGTCAAGGACACCGCCGACGACAACGAGCGGCTGTGGGCCCTGCTGCTGCGCCTGGCCGCCGTGGTCAACATGGAGCGCACCTCGGAATACACGACCACGGTGGACCGGGCGTACGCCGCGGTGCGGCTGCACGGCGACGCGGTGTCCGTGGGGTACTTCCACGCGCTGGCCGCGTTCGCCTCGCACGCCGAGGGTTCGGTCGACCGCTGCGTGACGCACCTGGTGCGCAGCACCCGGGAACTGTCCAGCGTGGAGAAGCCGGAGCGGCAGGTCGCGATCTCCTGGCACAACCTCGCGGTCGTCTACTCGTACATCGGTTTCCACGATCACGCCGCGCAGGCCGCCGCCCGCGCCCGCGAGGTCGCCATCGCCGCCGGGCTGTCCTGGCAGCTGCCGTCGCTGGAGGTGCAGGTGCGCCACGGCCTGTCGCTGGACCACCGCGGCGACACCGACGGGTGCGTGCGGGTGCTGCGGGCGCTGCTGTCCAACGCCTCGCGGGTCGGTCCGGACGAAGACGGGCTGCCCGGGGTGGCGCGCATGGACCTGCCCTGGCTGGGTTTCGCCGGGGCCCGGCTGCGGGCGCTGGGGCACGATTCGGCCATCGACGTGCGCCGCTGCCTGGCGGCGGGCAGCAACGACGCCTGGACCGCCGACCTGCGGCACTTCGGGCGGATCTGCCTGGCGATCGCCGCCGGGGAGACCGAGAAGGCGCGCCAGCGCCTCACCCGCGCCACGTCGACCGCGGCGGTGCTGGGGGTGGCCGAGGCGCCGCGGCTGAAGGCGCTGAGCTACCTGGCGGAGGACGACTTCGCCTCGGCGTGGCGCTCCGACCGCGAGGCCTTCGCCGTCCACGCCCACGTCACCGAGCAACTGCGACGGTTGATAGTGGACGGCGTGAACGCGCGGCTCGACCACGAGGACCTGCGCCGCACCGTGGCCACCTACGCCGACCGCGCGCTCAGCGACCCGCTGACCGGCCTGCCCAACCGCCGCCACCTCCAGGACTATGTGGACGACCTGTTCGCCCGCGCCGAGCCCGGGGTGCTGGGCGTCTTGGACCTGGACGGCTTCAGCGCCATCAACAACAACTACGGGCACCTGTCGGGCGACTCGGTGCTGCAACGCATCGCCGGCGCCCTGATGCGCATCATGCGGCGCGGCGACTTCGTGGCGCGCTACGGCGCCGACGAGTTCGTCCTGGTGCTGCACGGCACCCCGCTGGAGCAGACCGGCGACATCGGCCAGCGCATCACCGCCGCCCTGTACAAGGAGGACTGGGAGTCGCTGATCCCCGGCGCCGACCTGTCCGTGAGCCTCGGCTGGACCCCGTTGCCCACCAAGGACAACGTGAACTATTCGGGCGGCGCCACCAACCTCGCCGACCGCGCGGTCCGCGAGGCGAAGGACTCCCGCGCCAAGTCCTAGGCGCGCTTCAGGCCCTCGTCGCTGCCCTCCAGGCGCGCGGCGCGTTCGGCGGTGGCCAGGGCGTCCAGGACGCCGTCCAGCTCGCCGGTCATCACCTGGTCCAGGTTGTGCGCGGTGTAGCCGATGCGGTGGTCGGTGAGGCGGTTCTGCGGGAAGTTGTAGGTGCGGACCCGCTCCGAGCGGTCCACGGTGCGCACCTGCGACTTGCGGGCCTCGCCCGCGGCCGCCGCGGCCGCCTCCTGCTTGGCCTGCAACAGCCGGGCGCGCAGGATCCGCATCGCCTGTTCCTTGTTCTGCAGCTGGGACTTCTCGTTCTGGCAGGAGGCCACCACCCCGGTGGGGATGTGGGTGATGCGCACCGCCGAGTCGGTGGTGTTGACCGACTGCCCGCCCGGCCCGGAGGAACGGTAGACGTCGATGCGCAGGTCGTTGGCGTTGATCTCGATGTCGACCTCCTCGGCCTCGGGCAGCACCAGCACGCCCGCCGCCGAGGTGTGGATGCGGCCCTGCGACTCGGTGACCGGCACCCGCTGCACGCGGTGCACGCCGCCCTCGAACTTCAGCCGCGACCACACGCCGTGGCCGCCCTCGGGGCTGCCCTTGGTCTTGACCGCCAGGGACACGTCCTTGACGCCGCCCATGTCGGAGTCCTGGGAGTCGACGACCTCGGTGACCCAGCCGTGCTTTTCGGCGTAGCGCAGGTACATCCGCAGCAGGTCCCCCGCGAACAGCGCGGACTCCTCGCCGCCCTCGCCGGCCTTGATCTCCACGATCACGTCGCGGGAGTCGTCGGGGTCGCGCGGCAGCAGCAGCTCGGCGAGGTGTTCCTCGATCTCGGGGATGCGGCGGCGCAGCGTCTCGGCCTCGGCGGCCAGCTCGGGGTCGTCGGCGGCGAGCTCCTCGGCGACGGCCAGGTCGGACTTGGCGGCCTCGAGCTCGGCGTTGGCCACGGCGATCGGGTTGAGTTCGGCGTAGCGGCGTCCCACCCGGCGGGCCAGCCCGGCGTCGGCGTGAATGGACGGGTCGGCGAGCTGCTTCTCCAGCTCGGAGTGCTCGGCCAGCATGACCGCCAGTCGGTTGGAGTCGGTGGCTTCGCTCATGGTGCGGACTCGATTCGATTATGGGAACGGAAAAGGACTTGTCCACAAACGACGACGGCACTCGTCCCACGGATGGTGGGAGGCGAGTGCCGTCGAGCGAAGCTACTTGTCCTTCTTGGCCGCCTGGGCCTTGGCGTACTTGGCCTGGAAGCGCGCCACGCGCCCGCCGGAGTCGAGGATGCGCTGCTTGCCCGTGTAGAACGGGTGGCAGACGTTGCAGGTCTCGGCGTGCATGGCGCCGCCCTCGATGGTGCTGCGCGTGGTGAAGGTGTTGCCACAGGAGCAGGTGACCTCGGTGGTCACGTACGCCGGGTGAATGTCAGGTTTCATGTCATCCTCTTTCTTCGGTCGCCGGGTCGCCAGTGGCGTGAACCGGAACCGGGACTGGCAGGTGTGCGGCGGGGTTTTCCCCGACGCGGCCGACGAAACATCGTAGCCCGCGCCGATATTCCCCCGCCGCTCAGGAGCCCGTGATCTGGGTGACGTCGGGTCGGCGCACCCGCAGACCCAGCCAGTCGGGGCGGCCGCGATGGGCCCGCACCCCGATCTCGGTCCAGCCGAGCACGCCGCCGCGGCGCTCGGGCGCGGCCGGGGTCTTGCCCGAGTTGCCGTTGACGACGTAGGCGACGCCGTCGCGCAGCCAGTGCGCGAACACGCCCGCGTGGCCCGCGACGAGGCAGCAGCCCTTCGCGGCGTCGCGGGCGAACGCCGCGAGCATCCGTTCCAGGGCGCGGGCCTCGGCGGGGTCGCACAGTTGGCTGGCGCCGTGGCCGGTGGGGTCGTGCGGCGGGACGTGGGTGGCGACGAGCGCGGCGTCGATGTGGTCGGCGGCCGCGGCGGCGTCGAGCTGCGCCGACAGCCACGACAGCTGGTCGGCGCCGATCGACAGGCTTGAGGTGTCCAGGGTGATCAGCCGGGTGCGGCGGTGGTCGCGGACGACGCGGGCGGGCCCGAAGCGGGCGCGGAAGGCGGCGATGTCGCCGCCGGCGATCTCGTGATTGCCGGGGACGTATATCCACGGTGGACCGTCGGCGAGTTCGGTTTCCAGGACGCCGTGCGCCAGTTCGAGGCTTGCCGCGCCGCCGTCGTCCACAAAGTCGCCGTTGATGAGGACGAATTCGCAGTCCCGGGATGATATGTCGCGCAACATGATCCGCGCGGCGTCCACGAGCCGGTCCTCGGGCTCGGCCGCGACGAACTGGGTGTCGGACAGCACGGCGAAGCGCCAGTCGAAGTCGTCGAGGCGTTCGCGTTCCAGGGGCCGCGACACAGGCTCGGGCGGAATGTCTACTTCGGGGGGAACGTGCGCGGTGATCGTCCCGAGCGTCACCGCGCCGCGATACCGCTCGGCGGGGCGCGTCTCGGCGAGGTAGAAGCGCCGCAGCCGCAGCGGATACGCGGCGGTGTCGGGGACGACGAAATCGATCTCGCGCCAGCCCTCCCACTCCAGGTGCTCGGACCGCAGCGCCAGGTCGGTGCCATCGGCGTCGAGGCAGTGCAGGGTGGGCCAGGCGCCGCGCCCGTCCCCGTCGATCCACATCGACAGCCGCCGCGGCTGCCCGGGGATCGGGAGCCTTCGCGGCGGCGCCGCGTACACCGCGCGGTTGTCGCTCGACCGCGTGAAGTCGTAGTCCAGTCGTGGGCCGTCGAGGCCGCCGGCCGCGCGGGCCGCGTCGACCCGCCAGTTCCGAGCGGGCTCGGCGACCACCTCGGGCCTGGAACCCACGGCCACGGCCACCTCGGCGCGCGACTCCCCCAGGCGTATGGCCACGGTGGTGGACACGTCGTCGGCGCGGGCCGTGACCCGCAGGCCCGCCGGGTGGGCGTCGATCGACAGCACCGACGGGTCGAGGTCGATGGCGATGTCGTCGCGGCCCACGGGGGCGCGGAAACCCGCCGCCGACCAGGCGACCAGCCGCAGACCGGCGGAGTCGCCGGGTCCGGCGAGGAGCAGCCGGCGCGGCGCGGCCTCCAGCCGTTCGATCGGGCCGAGCGACGCCAGGTTCGCCACGGACATACCCCCTTGTCGCACAAAAAACGTGGGGGCACCTGGCGGCACCCCCACGTTTTGGTTACTTCCGATCAGTCGACGACGTTCGGCGTCGTCTTGGCGATGCCCATCAGGAACTCCGCGTTGGTCTTGTTCTTCTTCAAGCGGTCCAGCAGCAGGTCGATGGCCTGTTGCGGTTCCAGCGAGGCCAACACCCGGCGCAGCTTGACCATGATGGCGGTCTCGTCGGGGCCCATCATCAGGTCGTCCTTGCGGGTGGACGACTGGTGCACGTCCACCGCCGGGAAGGTGCGCTTGTCCGCGATCTTGCGGTCCAGGCGCAGCTCGGAGTTACCCGTGCCCTTGAACTCCTCGAAGATCACGGTGTCGCCCATGGAGCCGGTCTCGACCAGCGCCGTGGCGATGATGGTCAGCGAGCCGCCGTTTTCGATGTTGCGGGCCGCGCCCAGGAACTTCTTCGGCGGGTACAGCGCCGTGGAGTCGATGCCGCCCGACAGGATGCGCCCCGAGGCGGGGGTCGCGTTGTTGTACGCGCGGCCCAGCCGGGTGATCGAGTCCAGCAGCACCACCACGTCGTGTCCCAGCTCCACCAGGCGCTTGGCGCGCTCGATGGACAGCTCGGCCACGGTGGTGTGGTCCGACGGGTGCCGGTCGAAGGTCGAGGAGATGACCTCGCCCTTGACCGAGCGCTGCATGTCGGTGACCTCTTCGGGCCGCTCGTCCACCAGCACCACCATCAGGTGACACTCGGGGTTGTTGGCGGTGATCGCGTTGGCGATCGCCTGCAGCACCATGGTCTTGCCGGCCTTGGGCGGCGAGACGATCAGGGCGCGCTGCCCCTTGCCGACCGGGGTGACCAGGTCGATGACCCGGGTGGTCAGCAGGTGCGGCTCGGTCTCCAGACGCAGACGCTGCTGCGGATACAGCGGCGTCAGCTTGTAGAAGTCCGGGCGCTTGCGGGCCTGGTCGGGCTCGGTGCCGTTGACGGTGTCCAGGCGCATCAGCGGGTTGTACTTCTCGCGCCGCTGCTTGCCGGAGTTGTTGTTGTTGTTCGCGTTGTCGCCGTCTTCCTTGGGCGCCTTCACCATTCCGGTGACGGCGTCGCCGCGGCGCAGGCCGTGCTTGCGGACCTGAGACATGGACACGTAAACATCGGTCGACCCGGCGAGGTAGCCGGAGGTGCGCAGGAACGCGTAGTTGTCGAGAATGTCGACGATGCCCGCCACGGGCACGAGGACGTCGTCCTCATTGACCTGTGGCTCGCCGCGGTCCCGTCCGCCGCGTCCCCGGTCGCCCCGGTCGCCGCGGTCGCTGCGGTCGCTGCGGTCGCCCCGGTCGCGGTCACGATCGCGGTCGCGTCCCCGGTCGCGGTGGCGACGGTTGCGCCGCCCCTCGTCGTTGCCGCCGCCGCGCTGGTTCTGCTGCTGGCGGTCGGAGGAACGCTGCTCGCCCCCGCGTTCGGACTTCTTGGCCTCGGCGTCCTTGTCGTTGCCGCCGTTGGCATTGGGGCGCGAACGCTCCCGACGCTGTCGGCGCTCGCCGCGATCGGAGGCGTCCTTGGCCTCGGAGGCGTCGTCCCTGGCGTCGTCCCTGTCCTCGACGGCCACGGTCGTGGACGCCTGGGTGGCGGTCTCGGTCTCGGCAGCCACGACCGCCGAACGGCGGGGCTGCGGCGGACCGGCCGCGCGCGTGGCGCGCCGGGCCGGCGCCGTGGAGTCTTCGTCCCGCTTGGACGAGCCGTTCTTGCTCGCCGCGTCGGTTTCAGCAACGGGAAGCGTCGGCTGTGCCGAGTCCCCGGATTGCCGGGCCTGGATGGCGGTGATCAGTTCGCTCTTACGCATCCGCCCAATGCTCGGGATGCCCAGACTGTTGGCCAGCTGCTGCAACTCGGGCATCAACATGCCAGCCAGGCCGGCGCCGGCACGCCGCCGCCGGGTGCTCGTCGCCGTGGTGGCGCCCGAGTCTGATTCCGGCGTGTTACCGGTGGTGTCGCTCAATGGATTCCTTCCCTCGAACTGCCGCGACTTCCTATGCGCGGCTTCGGGTTTGCCGGGTACGGCGCGTTTGATCACAATGGAGGAAGAACAGAACCTCGACTCCATGCCTGCAGTGAATAGGTTTCTCGCCCACTTCGGACACACGCACCATAAGATCGTGCAATACACCCTGCGTGTAAAGAGAGACTCTGCGAAAAACCGTTCCTACAGTGTCGGCATGAAAATCGATTCGGAGCTGCACTACCCCGGAGAAGACCAGACGCGCACTGGTTGTGCCACGGCTGTATTGCACACAGCATAATCAATGATCAAACCAACGGCAACACCCGCCCCCGAGTGTCTTCAAACTGCTCGTGCCCCGTCCGCCACACCCAGCACACGGACGTCGAAGCCGTCGGCGCGCGGCGGCGCGGCCGTGAAGGCCACAACGGTGGGTCCCGCTCCCGAGATCATGGCGGGGATTCCCTTGGCGCGCAACGCTTCCACCAGTTCAGCGGAGGCGGGCATCGTGGGGGCGCGGTAGGGCTGGTGGAGCCGGTCGGCGGTGGCGTCGAGCAACAGGCGGGCGTCGGTGGTGAACGCGTCCACCGCCAGGGCCGCGCGGGAGACGTTGAACACGGCATCAGCATGTGGGACGGAGGCGGGCAGCTGGGCGCGCGCCACGGCGGTGAGACCGCGCTCGAGCGGCACGTACGCCACGGGCGCCAGGCCGACGGCGGTGGCGCGGCGCACCGCGCGAGCGCGGCCGTCCCGCGTCCAGGCGATGGTGAACCCGCCCAGCAGGCAGGGGGCCACATTGTCCGGATGGCCCTCGATGTCCGAGGCGACCTCCAGGGCCGCCTCATCGTCCAGTATGGCCTCGCGCGCCAGGTTCCGCGCCAGCGACACACCCGCCACAATGGCCGCCGATGACGATCCGAGACCGCGCGCCTGCGGAATGTTGTTGCGGCAGTGGAGTTTCACCGTCGGCGGGGTGAGCCCGGCCGCCTGGGCGGCCATCCGCAGGCTCGCGGCCACGAGATGGGTGTGGTCGCGCGGCAGCGTGTCGCCGCCCTCGCCGTCCACAGTCACCATGGGGTCACCGTCGATCACCTCGGCGCTGACGGTGTCGTACAGCGTCAGCGCCAGACCGAGGCAGTCGAAGCCGGGGCCGAGGTTCGCCGAGGTGGCGGGGACCCGCACCGTCACTCGGGTGTTCTTCCAAGGCGTCACGGCGCGAGACTACTTGTCATTGCCGGAGCGTGGTTCGCGTCCGGCCTGTTTCAACGCCATGCGCAGCGCGAATTCGATCTGCGCGTTGACGCTGCGCAGCTCGTCGGCGGCCCACTTGGCTATGGCGTCGTGGACCGCCGGATCGAGCCGCACCAAAACGTGCTTGCGCTCAGCCATTACGAGTACAGCGACCCGGTGTTCACCACGGGCTGGGTGGCCTGGTCGGAACACAGCACCACCAGCAGGTTCGACACCATGGACGCCTTGCGCTCCTCGTCGAGCGCCACCATGTTCTGCTCGTCGATGCGCTCCAGCGCCAGGTGCACCATGCCCACGGCTCCCTCCACAATGCGCTTACGGGCGGCCACCACGGCGTTGGCCTGCTGGCGGCGCAGCATCGCCTGGGCGATCTCGGACGCGTAGGCCAGGTGGGTGATGCGGGTCTCGATGACCTCGACGCCCGCGGTGGTGACGCGTTCGCGCAGCTCGGCGGTGAGCTCCTCGGCGACCTGGGCGCCGTCGCGCAGGCTCATGCGGTCGGTTTCGTGGGAGTCGTAGGGGTAGCAGGTGGCGAGGTGACGCAGCGCGGACTCGGCCTGAATGGACACGTAGGACAGAAAGCTGTCGACGGCGAAGACGGCCTTGGCGGGGTCGGTCACCTTCCACACGATGACCGCGGCGATCTCCACGGGGTTGCCGTCGGCGTCGTTGACCTTGGCCTGGGTGGTCTCGAAGTTGCGGACCCGCTTGCTGACGGTGCGCTTGGCCGTCAGCGGCCAGGTGCACCAGAATCCGGGGGTGTCGACGGTGCCCGCGTAGCGGCCGAAGAACTGGATCACCTTGGACTCGTTGGGGTTGATCACGGTCAGCCCCGTCAGCATCGCCAGCAGGATGACGCCGATGACGACCACGACGACGCCGGTGGCCTTGCCGCCGTCGTCGGGGATCTTGGACATCACCACGCCGCCGACGATCAGGTAGGCGATGAACAGCAGAACGGGAATGAAGCCAGACATCCGAAACGCCCGACGCTCCATGACAACCTCCAGGGATATTGAAGTGATATCACTATGATACACACACCCCAAGCCGACCACCACGGACGGCGGGTGAGACCCGAACGGGGCGGTGAGCAGCAGAACGACGCGACCACGCCGCGAACGACCAAGACGTCGCCCATGGCTCGCGCAACCCGAGCGGGGCGGGCACGGGGGCGGCCGACGGCGGCTCGGACCCGCACCAGCAGTCGGTGCGGCGCACGGTCGGCAGGTGGGTCAACGACGCCTCCCGCGGGCGGCCGATGATCGTGCCGCACGTTCTCGAGGTGTGACCCGCACGCGGTTGCCGCGCTGGCACCGCGAGCGGAGGCGTTCGGAAGCAACAGCGGCCGCGAGCCGCGACGGGCATCGGCGGCAGGACGCGACCGCGCCACGAACGGGCGAGGACATCCCGAACCAGAACGGGGCGCGGGAGGCTAGGAAGCGGGAGCGGCCGCACACGCGACCACGCCGCGAACGGGCGAGGACATCCCGAACCAGAACGGGGCGCAGGGGGCTAGGAAGCGGGAGCGGCCGCGCACGGGACCACGCTGCGGCGGCGTGGGGCGTGTCGGCGTGTCGGCGGGACGGCGGGACGGCGACACGGGCGCCCCCTCGGCGGGAACGCCCGTGAGGTGGCGGTGTTTCTCAGGCCGCGGTCTTCAGGGCGGCCAGGCGCGCCTCGACGTCGGCCTCCAGCGCGACGTCGTCGAGGCCCTGGAACTGGGAGTCCAGGGAGGACGCCGACAGTTCCTGTTGGCCCCGCACCTGGGCCTCCTGGCGGCGGATCTTCTCCTCGAAGCGGCTCACCTCGCTGGTGGGGTCCATGATGTCGATGCTCTTGATCGACTCGTGGACCTGGGACTGCGCCTGGGCGGTCTTGGCGCGGGCCACCAGCGAATCGCGCTTGGTCTTCAGCTCGGTGAGCTTCGTCTTCATCTGTTCGAGGCCCGTCTTGAGCTTGTCGACGATCTCCTGCTGCGAGGCGATCGCGGGCTCGGCCGTCTTGGCCTCGTTTTCGGACGCGATCTGCTTGCCGATCGCCACGCGCGCCAGCTGGTTGAACTTCTCGGCCTCGGCCGTGTCGCCCGACGTGGACAGCTGGTCGGCCTTGGCGCTGGCCGAGGCGGCCTTGGTGCCCCACTCCGCGGCGGCGGCGACGTCGGCGCGGTGGTCGTCCTCCATCAGGCGCAGGTTGCCGATGGTCTGGGCGATCGCCTGTTCGGCCTCGGAGATGTTGTCGGTGTAGTCGCGGATCATCTGATCCATCATCTTTTCGGGGTCCTCGGCGGAGTCGAGCAGGGCGTTGATGTTCGCCTTCGCCAGCTGCGCCACTCGTCCGAAGATCGATTGCTTCTTGCTCACTGGTCTTCCTCCTTGGTCATCGTCATCCCGTTGATTGAGGTTCGTTCAGAAGCGGCCGCCGGCACCCCGACGGCCCCGGGTGCCTCCGCCCCCGTAGCTGCCAGGCACCATCGCCCCGCCCCGCGAGCCGCCCGACCCGCCGCCGAGCACGTTGCCGATCAGGATTCCCGACAGGATCGCCCCGGCCCCCGTCCCGCCGGGTCCCGAGGCTTGCGGGGCCCGAAACGCCGACACGTCCGCGTCGGCCAGCTGGGCGGCGGAGCGGGCCCGCTGGTCGGCGCGCTGCGCCGCCGACAGCGCCGCGACGGGGTCCGTGGTGGCCAGGCTCGCGGC
>NZ_DASQPW010000134.1:0-7474 GCF_035643755.1 Stackebrandtia sp.
GTAGGCGGCGGCCACGGTGGCGGCGGCCAGGCCGAGCTCGGCGGCCAGGCCCCGCACGGGCGGCAGGGCCGCGCCGGGTTCCAGGGATCCCGAGTGGACACCGGTCTCGACGCTGGAGACGATCTCGGAGGCGGTCGCGCCGCGGATCTGATATTGTTCTACCACAGTTACCAGATTGTACTAGTACATTATCGCGATCCCCACGGGAGGCCCCATGTCCTTCGCCCCGACCGAGCTCACCACCTCCCTGCGCAAACCCGAGAAGCTGCGCTACGACGCCGAATCCGTCCACGGGATCCTCGACGAGGCGTACGTGTGCCACGTCGGCTACGCCACCGACGGCGTGCCCCGGGTGCTGCCCACCGCCTACTGCCGCATCGGCGACGTCGTCTACTTCCACGGCTCCACCGGAAGCCGGGCCTTCCTGACCGGGCGCGACGAGGGCGTCGACGTCTGCCTCACCGTCACCATCCACGACGGCATCATCCTGAGCCGCTCCTGGTTCCACCACTCGATGAACTACCGCTGCGTGATCGCCCACGGCCGCGCCCTTCCCGTCACCGACGAGGTGGAGAAGCGCGACGCGCTGGCCGCCCTCGTCGACAAGCTGGCGCCCGGCCGCTCCAACGACTCCCGCCCGCCCACCGACAAGGAGCTCGCCCAGACCGCCGTGTTGGCGCTGCGGCTGAAGGAGGTGTCGGTGAAGGAGCGCACCGGCGGGCCCGGCGAGGAGCCGAGCGACCTCGACCTGCCGTTTTGGGCGGGGACGCTTCCCATATCGTCGAATTTCGGGCGGCCGGTTCCCGACGAGCATGTTAAGGTCGCCACCCCCGTCGGTCTCCCCCAACCGTCCTAAAGGAACACACCATGCTCGGCATCACGAACCTGTGGGCGTACGTCCTCGCCACCGTCCTGATCATCCTGTTGCCGGGGCCGAATTCGATGTACGTGCTGTCGGTGGCGGCCCGGCGCGGGGTGCGCACCGGATACCGGGCGGCGTGCGGGGTCTTCATCGGCGACACCGTGCTGATGATCGCCTCGGCCGCCGGGGTGGCGTCGCTGCTCAAGGCGTCCGGTCTGGCGTTCACCGTGGTCAAGATCGCCGGAGCCGTCTACCTCACCTATCTCGGCGTCAACCTGATCCGCAGCGGCGTCAAGACCTGGCGCGCCAAGCAGACCCCCGACGCCGAGCCCGAGCCGGTCGGCGAGCTGGAACATCCCTTTCGGAGGGCGCTGATCGCCAGCCTGCTCAACCCCAAGGCGATCCTGTTCTTCGTGGCCTTCTTCGTGCAGTTCGTCGATCCGGTGTATCCCTACCCGGCGTTGAGCTTCACGATCCTCGGCGCCATCGTCCAGATATTCAGCGTCGCCTATCTGAGCGTGCTGATCTTCGGCGGCAACGCCCTGGCGTCGGCGTTTCGGCGCCGCCGCGTGCTGTCGTCGGTGGGCACCGGGGCCGTCGGCGCGGTCATGATCGGCTTCGCCGTCAAGCTGTCACTGCTGAGCGGCGTCTAGGTTCTGGACGAACTCCACGAACATCATCACGGCGAAGCCCATCATGACCAGCGCCGATCCCACCGAGATCACCTTGCGGCGCTTGGCGGTGAGGCGATTGCGGATGATGAAGCCCGCGGTGCCCAGCACCAGGAACCACACCAGCGAGGCCATCACCGTCCCGCCGGCGAACCACAGCTTGTCGACGCCGGTGCGGGTGACGGCCACCGCGCCGATCACCCCGACGGTGTCCAATATGGCATGTGGATTGAGGAGGGTGACGCCCGCGGCCCGGCGCGCGATGCCCGCCGGACTGGCCACGCTCACCGTGGCGACCTCGTCCGATATGGACGACGAGCGCACCTCGCGGTACGCCAGGAAGGTCAGGAAGCAGCCGCCGCCGGCCAACAGCGCGGCCCGCAACAGGTGATTCGACTGGACGACGGAGCCCAGCCCCAGGGTCCCCGCCGAGATCAACAGCGCGTCGCACGCGGTGGCGGCGACCGTTCCATAGAAGACCTTGGGGAAGCCGACATCGATTCCCAACTGGATGATGAAGAGGTTCTGGGCCCCGATGGGCGTGATGAGTCCAAGTCCCAACGCGATCCCGGCAATGACTTGGGGGATGGCTTGACTCATCGGGTGGGGGTCCTTCGCGCCAATGAACGAGACCGGGGGGTCCTGAGTGGCCGGAAACACAGGCGTTGGGCAGTATATAGAAGCGCGGCCACGGACACACGACCCGAAGCGCCGACGGCCGCCGCGCGAACGGGGCCGCACACGCGGGGTGACGGGGCGATCCTGGCGGACGCGAGCCGCCCGGTCACGCACGGTTGCCGCCGGCGCGGGCGGCGGCGTGACTCTCGTACCATGGTCGGCGGCGGAGCAGGTTTTTCAGGGAGGCGGAGTGCGTGGTTGACACCGAGCAGGAGGTGCGGTCGGAAGCGCCGCGCGCCAGGCGATCCACGATGTGGACGCGGGGGATGGTGCCCGCGGCGCTGGCGGCGATCCTGGCGGCGATCCTCGCGTTTCATTCGGCGGTGCCCAACGCGGTGGGCAATCTCGGCAGCCTGCTCGACACGTTCCTGCCCTGGCTGGGTTGGCTGATCCTGCCGCTGGGCGCGTGGGCGGCGCTGCGCCGCTCGGCGCTGGCCGGGGCGGTGCTGCTGCTTCCGGTCCTGGTGTGGGCCGGCATGTACGCCGGGCTGTTGCCCGACAAGAGCGACGGCGCGCGCGACCTGCGGGTGGTGGCCCACAACGTCAACGCCGCCAACACCGACGCCAAACAGACCGCCGCCACCATCGTGGCGTCCAAGGCGGACGTGGTGGCGCTCGAGGAGGTGTCGCAGGAGGAACTGCCGTCGTACGAATCGGCCCTGGGCGGGGCGTACCCGTACCACTTCCAGGAGGGCACGGTCGGGATCTGGTCGCGGGACCGGATCACCGATTCCGGGCCGGTGGACATCGGCATCGGCTGGACCCGCGCGATCCGCGCCACGGTGCACACCGACGCGGGACAGGTCGCCGTGTACGTCGCGCACCTGGCCTCGGTGCGGGTCGACAGCGGCGGGTTCACCTCCGGGCAGCGCGACACCACCGCGGAGCGGCTCGGCGACGCCATCGCCAAGGAACGGCTCCACTCGGTGCTGCTGCTGGGCGATCTCAACGGGACCATGCAGGACCGCAGCCTGGCGCCGCTGGCCTCCCAGCTGGAGTCGACGCAGGCCGTGGCGGGCGAGGGTTTCGGCTTCACGTGGCCCGCCTCGTTCCCGATGGCGCGCATCGACCAGATCCTGGTGCGGGGCGTCACGCCGGTGAGGTCGTGGACGCTGAAGCGCACCGGCAGCGACCACCTGCCGGTCGCCGCCGACGTCAAGGTTCCGGGGAGTTAGACCCGGCGTCACAGGTGCGGGGCAGGATCTAGGGCATGACCAGCGACCCGCTCGACGCCTTCGGCCCTGCCACCCGCCAGTGGTTCCGCGGCGAGTTCGGCCGTCCCACCCCGGCGCAGGAGGGGGCGTGGCGCGCCATCGCGCGCGGCGACAACGCGCTCGTGGTGGCGCCCACCGGTTCCGGCAAGACGCTGTCGGCGTTCCTGTGGTCGCTGGACCGATTGTCCAGCGCTCCCCCGCCCGACAACCCGCAGCGCCGCTGCCGGGTGCTGTACGTCAGCCCGCTGAAGGCGCTGGCCTACGACGTCGAGCGCAACCTGCGGCTGCCGCTGGAGGGGATCGGGCGCGAGGCCGAGCGGCTCGGCGTCGAGGCGCCGTCGGTGAGCGCGGCGATGCGCACCGGCGACACCCCGCCCGAGGAGCGGCGCGCCTTCGCCCGCCACCCGTCCGACATCCTCATCACCACCCCCGAGTCGCTGTACCTGCTGTTGACGTCGGCGGCGCGGGAAGCCTTGCGCGGCATCGAGACCGTGATCGTCGACGAGGTGCACGCGGTGTGCGGGACGAAGCGCGGCGCGCACCTGTCGCTGTGCCTGGAGCGGCTGGACGCGCTGCTGGAGTCGCCCGCGCAGCGGGTGGGCCTGTCGGCCACGGTGCGCCCGATCGCCGAGACCGCGCGTTTTCTGGGCGGGGAGCATCCCGTGACGGTGGTGAATCCCCCGTCCGCCAAGACCATCGACCTGTCGGTGGAGGTGACGGTCGAGGATCTGTCGAATCTCTCCGATGTGGACGAGTACGGGCAGCCGTCGGTGTGGCCGTCGATCGCGCGGCGGGTGTACGGGTTGATCCGGGCGCATCGCTCCACCATCGTGTTCGTCAACTCGCGGTCGCTGGCCGAGCGGCTGTGCGCCCGGCTCAACGAGGTGGTGCTGGAATCCCACCCGCCGTACCGTTCCCCGTCCCCGGCGCACCTGATGGCGCAGTCGGAGGCGGCGGCGGGCGCGCCGCCGGTGCTGGCGCGGGCGCACCACGGGTCGATGTCGCGCGAGGAACGGCTCGGCGTGGAATCGGCGTTGAAGTCGGGGGAACTGCCCGCCGTGGTGTCGACGTCCAGTTTGGAACTGGGCATCGACATGGGTGCGGTGGAACTGGTGGTGCTGATCGGCGCCCCGCCGAGCGTGGCCTCGGGGTTGCAGCGGGTGGGCCGCGCCGGGCACCAGGTGGGGGCGGTGTCGCGGGGCATCGTGTTGCCGACGCATCGTTCCGACCTGCTGGCCGCGTCGATCGCCGCCGAGCGGATGCTCGACGGCGGGATCGAGGAGCTGGCGCCGCCGCGCAATCCCGTGGACGTGCTGGCCCAGCACGTGGTGGCGATGGTGGCCATGGACGACTGGAAGCTGGAGGACCTGGCGCGGGTGGTGCGCCGCGCGGCGCCGTTCGCGTCGCTGCCCGACGCCGCGCTGCGCGGGGTGCTGGACATGGTGTCGGGCAAGTATCCGTCGACGGCGTTTTCGGGTCTGCGTCCGAAACTGTTGTGGGACAGGGCATCGGGGCGGCTGTCGGCGCGCAAGGGCGCGCAGCGGCTGGCCGTCCTCAATGGCGGGACGATTCCCGATCGGGGCTTGTACGGGGTGTTTCTGGCCGACGGCGGCCAGGGCGCCCGGGTGGGCGAGCTGGACGAGGAGATGATCTACGAGTCGCGGGTGGGCGACGTCTTCCTGCTGGGGGCGACGTCGTGGCGGATCGACGCCATCACGCCCGATCGCGTGCTGGTGACGCCCGCGCCGGGGCAGGCGGCGCGGATGCCGTTTTGGAAGGGCGAGGACCCCGGCCGCCCCGCCGAGCTGGGCAGGGCGATCGGCGCGGGGGTGCGCCGGATCGCGGAGACTCAGGCCACGCCCGAGCAGCTCGACGCGACCGCCGCGGCCAATCTGCTGTCCTATGTGAACGCTCAGCGGGAGCAGACCGGGGCGGTGTGCGACGACCGCACCGTCGTGGTGGAACGGTTCCGCGACGACCTGGGCGACTGGCGGCTGGTGATCCACTGCCTGTTGGGGGCGCGCGTGAACCGCCCGTGGGCCCTGGCCATCGGCGCCCGCCTGCGGGAGCGCTTCGGCATCGACGCCCACGTGCTGGCCACTGACGACGGCATCGTGGCGCGGCTGCCCGACATGGAGGAGCCGCCGGGAAGGTCCCTTCTGGACTTCGACGCCGAGGCTGTCTCGGCGCTGGTCACCACGGAGCTCGGCAACTCGCCGCTGTTCGCCGCCCGCTTCCGCGAGTGCGCCGCCCGCGCGCTCTTGTTGCCGCGCAGGGGAATCGGACGCCGCCAACCGCTGTGGCAGCAGCGGCAGCGCGCCAGCCAGCTGTTCGAGGTGGCGCGGGAGTTCGACGACTTCCCCATCACCGCCGAGGCCGCCCGCGAGTGCCTCGAGCAGTACTTCGACATGCCCGCCCTGGAGGACCTGATGCGCCGCCTGGGCGACGGCTCGATCGCCACCGTCGAGGTGGTCACCGAGCAGGCCTCACCGTTCGCGCACAGCATGCTGTCGGCGTTCACCGCCGCGAATCTGTACGGCGAGGACGAGCCCCTGGCCGAGCGCCGCGCCGCGGCCATGAACTCGGGCCTGCTGGAGGAACTGCTGGGCGAGGGCGACCAGCTGCTGGACCCCGCGGTGGTGGCCGAGGCGGCGGCCTGGCTGGGCTGGCGCGACGGGCGCGACCTGTCCGACCCCGACGACGTGGCGGAGCTGCTGCGGGTGGTCGGCGACGTGTCGCGCGACGGCCTGGCCGAACGCGGCGTCGACGCCTCCACGATGTCGGCACTGGTCGAGGCGGGGCGGGCGCTGCCCGTCTCCGTCGGCGGCCAACGCCGCTGGATCGCGATCGAGGACGCGGTGCGCTACCGCGACGGTCTCGGCGTCGACCTGACGGGCGCCGCGTCCACTGAGGATGAATTCGTGGACCTGTGGAGCACCGCGCCGCCCGGCGGGTCCGACGGCGACGGCGAGCGGGTGCCCGAGGTTCCCCCCGAGCTGCTGACGCCCGTGGCCGCGCCGCTGGACGATCTGGTGGCGCGCTACGCGCGCACGCACGGTCCCTTTGAGACGGATGAGGTGGCGCGGCACTTCGGGTTGGCGGGCGACGCCGTGGAGGCGTGCCTGCATCGCCTGGACGCCGACGGGGTGGTGCGGCACGGACGGTTCGTGTCGCGGGCGTCGCGGCAGTGGTGCGCGGTGGATGTGCTGCGGCTGTTGCGGCGCAAGACCCTGGCGGCGCTGCGCGCCGAGATCGCGCCCGTTCCCGCCGCGAAGTACGCCGCGTTCCTGGCGGACTGGCAGGGGGTGGGCGCCGGGGCCGTCGGGGTCGACGCGGTGGCCGACGTCGTGGAGCAGTTGCAGGGGGCGGTGGTGCCCGCGTCGGCGTGGGAGTCGTTGATCCTGCCCGCCAGGGTGGCCGAGTACTCCCCCGCGCAGCTGGACGAGCTGACCGCCTCGGGCGAGGTGTTGTGGTGCGGGGCGGGCGGGCTGGCGGGCTCCGACGGGTGGATCTCGTTCGCCTACGCCGATGCCGCGCCCCTGGTGCTTCCCGAGCCCGATCCCGAGGCGCTGTCCGACGAGCTGCGGCGTGAGGTGCTTCAGGCCCTGGACGTGGCGCGGTTCTTCCGCGATCTCACCGAGGCCGTCGACGGCGACGACGCCGAGGTGCTGGACGCCCTGTGGGGCCTGGTGTGGGGCGGCTGGGTGTCCAACGACTCGCTGGCTCCCTTGCGCGCCAAGCTATCGGGGCCCGGACACCGTTCTCAGGCCCCGCGCCGTCCCCGCCGCCCCGGGCGCTTCGTGGTGACGCGGCCGTCGGTGCGTTCGGCCCCGCCGACGTCGGCGGGGCGCTGGTATCGCCTGCCCGGCCGCGAGGCCGACCCCACCCGACGCGCCCACGCCGCCACCGCGACCCTGCTGGATCGCCACGGCGTCGTGGTGCGCGGCGCGGCGGCGGGCCAGTCCAGTGGTTTCGCGGGCCAGTACCCGATCCTGTCGGCCATGGAGGAGAGGGGCGCCGCCCGCCGCGGGTACTTCGTCGCAGGGTTG
>NZ_DASQPW010000135.1:0-33944 GCF_035643755.1 Stackebrandtia sp.
GGACTTGTGATCGGCGCTGGACTCCGCCGAGCTGGAGCCGCCACCGGCCTTGTCGTGCTTCGGGTGGTCGTACCAGCTGCTGGCCACGAACCCGGTCCCCGTCAGCGCGGCCAGGGCCAGCACGATGAGCAGCACCAGGCCCAGGCGATGCCGTCCCCTGCCGGGCGAGACCTCCGGCGGCGTGCTGTCGGTCGGCGGCGGCTTCGCCGCGGCCGCCTCCCGCGCGCGCACCACCGCGGTGGTCTCCTCCGAGGCGGCCACGGCCCCGGTGTCGCCGCGCCCCCGGCAGGCGTCGGCGAAGGCCGCCGCGGTGGGCCAGCGGTCGGCCGGGTCCTTTTCCAGGGCACGCAGCACGATCGCGGCGAAGTTCTCGGGGATGTCCTCGGGCATCGGCGGCGGCGGGTCGTTCAGGGTGCTGGCGATGATGGACGCGGGGGTGTCGCTGTTGTAGGGCTTGCGTCCGGCGAGGCACTGGTAGGCCACGACCCCGAGGGAGTAGATGTCGGCGGCCGGTGACGGCTCGTCGCCGCGCAGCTGTTCGGGGGCCACGTACGACACGGTGCCCATCACCATGCCGGTGCTGGTGAGCCCGGCGTCGCCGTCGGTGCGCGCGATGCCGAAGTCGACGATGCGGGGATCGCCGTGCTTGTCGATGAGGATGTTGCCGGGCTTGATGTCGCGGTGGATGATGCCCGCCTGGTGCGCGGCGTGCAGCGCCCGCGCCGACCCGGCGATGATCCGCATGGACTCGGCCGGGTCGATGGTCCCGTCCTCGATCAGGACGTCCTGCAGCGACCGCCCCTCGACGAACTCCATGATGATGTAGATGACCGGACCGTCGTCGCTGGCTTCCTCGCCGTAGTCGAAGACGTTCACCACGCCGGGCGCCTGCAGCGCCGCCACGGCCCGCGCCTCGGTGTGGAAGCGGCGCTGGAACACGTCGTCGTTCGACAGGGAGGCGTGCAGGACCTTGATGGCCACGACGCGGTCGAGCCGGTCGTCGTGCCCCTTCCACACCGAACCCATCCCGCCGGAGGCGACTGCCTCCACGAGGCGGTAGCGCCCGGCCAAGCGGTCCCCGGATCGCATGCTTGAGACTCCCGCGGTAACGAAGATTGACGGTTGATTATGTCATGTCTTGGTGAATCGACCAGAAGGGTTGCCGATTACTTTGGGTGACAATGGAATCGCATTGAGGTTATCGGACATTATGGACTGTGATGTGTGATTCGCCATAGTGGAAGTGGCAGTGACGTAAATCCGTCCTGCGTGGACGTGGTCGTCGTGGGAATTGCTGCTACCGTTTCGCCGGTGAACGACACAGGCGACATCTACGAGGTGCACGGCCCGGCGACCTCGCAGGTCATCAGGGCGGCCTGGGGGTCCTGGGGGAGCGTCGACGACGCCGTCATCGGCAACCCGTCCAGTCCCGCCTTCGAGGAGGGTCCACAGTGGCCTGCGATGCGGCAGGCGTACACCGTCACCCGGCGCGGCAAGGGACTGCTCGTCGCCAGCGACGGCCTGGCCGACCCGATGCGGTGGCGGGACGCGCCGCCGTCCAACGGCTACGAGGTCGAGGTGTACGCCGTCTCCGCCGACCGCTTCGACGCCCTCGGCGTCGATGCGGTCGCCTCCAGCTGGCTGGGCGGCCTGGTGATCGGCGTGGCGCGCGTGGCCGCCCGCAACGGCATCGGCTTCACCGAGGCACTGGAGAAGAACGGCACGCTGGTGTTGTCCCTGCAGGGCCTCGAGCTGCCCGGCCGCTTCGCGTCGCGCTTCGTCGACGAGCAGAACACCGCCGCGGCGCTGCTCGGTCTGGACGGCCCCGAGCTGCCCCCGCACGTCGACGGCCCCCTGTCGCGCATCCGCCTGGTCAACATCAAGCTGCTGACGGTGGAGGAGGCGCGGTGGTGCCAGCGCGACGCGATGGACGCGCGGGCGGCCCGCGATGAGCTGGCGGCCCGCGTCAACGAGCAGGGCTGGGCACTGTACTCCAGTATGGAGCGTCCGTCCGTCGTTTAGGGAGCCTTCGATGTGTCGCCGGTCGAGCTGGCGCAGTCGGCGTCGCTGGCGGCGTATTGCACGCCGTAGGTGATCTCGTAGTCCAGCTTGTGCGTGCTGCCCGCGGCCGGGGACTGCTCGACGACGTTGCCGCAGTCGACGTCCCCGTCGCCGACCTGATAGGACGACGCGTTGGTGAAACCCTTGTCGGCCAGCTTCTTTCCGGCGCTGTCCTCGTCGAGACCCACGAGCTTCGGCACCGTCGCGGTGGGCGGCTTCGCGCTCGACGACGACGAGCTCGGCGCCGAACTGGACGCCGAGGACTCGCTCGACGACTCACTCGCGCTCGACGACGCCGAGGACGGCTGCGACCGGCTCGACGAGTCCTGGCTGGTCGCCTCGGTCTGCGAGGAGGAACCGGCGCCGTTCGACCCCGGGTGGTTCTTGTCCTCCCAGGGGCGTGCGGCCGCGATGCCGCCGGCGGCCACCAGCCCCACCACCACGGCCGTCACCAGCGCGACCCGCAGGCGGGCGCCCGAACGCCGATGGGTGATGAGGTCCTCATCGGACTGCCGCGGGGACGGTGCCGAGGGCTTCGGTCCCGATGCCTTGGTGGACAAGCGAATCGTGAGCGACTCGTCGGCGGGGTCGGGCCGGTTGATAACCGTGGTGGGTATCGCGTCGGCGGCCACGGTCACCGTGGCGTCGTCGTCGGCGACCGGGGACGCGGGCAGGTCGATCTGGCCGGTGTCGCGCAGCTGGCGGCAGGCGGCGGCGAAGTCGGCGGCCGAACCCCAGCGCTCCTCGGGCTGCTTGGCCAGCGCCCGCATCACCGCGGCGGCCACGTCGGGCGGGATGTCGTCGGGCAGCGCGGGCGGCTGCTTGTGCAGCTGCTCGGTGATCACCGTGGCGGGAACGTCGCTGGGGAACGGCTTCACGCCGGCCAGGCACTCGTATGCCACCACACCCAGCGAATAGACGTCGGAGGAACCCGTGGGGTCCTTGCCGTACAACGTCTCTGGGGCCACATAGGACACACTGCCCATGATGGCGCCGGTCTCGGTGAGCGGGGACTGGCCGCGGGTGCGGGCGATGCCGAAGTCCACCAGCTTGACCGCGTCGTTCTCCTCGTCGATGAGGATGTTGCCGGGCTTGACATCGCGGTGCACGATCCCGGCGCGGTGCGCGGCGTCCAGCGCGTCGGCCGACTGCGCGACGATGTCCAGCGTCTCGGCCACGCCCAGCCGGGTGCGGTCGGTGAGGATGGTGCGCAGCGAACGCCCCGGCACGAACTCCATGATCAAATAGGACACCACCCCGGTGTCGCCGGAGGTGTCCTCGCCGTAGTCGAAGAGGTTGACCACCCCGGGCGCGGCCAGGGCCGCCACCGCGCGGGCCTCGCCGTGGAAGCGCTGGCGGAAGGTGTCGTCCCCCGACAACCCGGCGTGCAGGACCTTGATGGCGACCGTGCGATCCAGCACGGTGTCCCGACCCCGCCACACATCGCCCATGCCGCCGCCGTCGACTCGCTGGTCCAGTCGGTAACGTCCTCCGAGTAGCTTTCCGGGTTCCATGTTGTCGCGTCCCCACTTGTGTCGTTTGGGGCCTTGGGCCGGCCCCGCTACCCATTATGTAGCCGCATTTCAATCTTTAACTAGCCGATCCGTGCCAGTCGACGATGTGCGCGGCATGATATGGGTGAGGTGTCGGCGGCGGGAACTGTCGGGGTGTCGGCCGCGTCCAACCCTGGAAGCCAACTGGAGGGAGAGGCCCGGTGTCCCGACGCGGCGCGACAGTCCTGATCTCCGCGATAGCCCTGGCGATGGCGATGGTGTCGGCCGGATGCGGCAGGGCCGGTGCGGCGCATGGCGAACAGGCGTCGGAGTCGGGCCCCGCGGTGAAGTCCTACGCGGACTTCCTCGACGACGTGAGGCACGCGAAGTACGCGGCGTACCAGAAGCTTCCGGGGGCGAGGGTCGCCAGCCGCGCCGACTTCGAGGACATGCGGCACTACATCCTGACCCGCACCGACCCCTCCCGCGTGGTCGACAGCGTCGTGTCGCACGACGCGGTGTTCGACTGCGTCGCGACCGACGGCTCCACCGCCTCGGCGCCCTCGCCGGCCGCGCCGCCCGGCGGCGGCTCCGGAGGCTCGGGTTCGGGCGCCACCACGAAGAAGGCCAAGTGCCCCCAGGGATCCATCCCGACCCGCCGGGTGACCCTGGAGGACCTGGTGAAGTTCGCGACCCTGGACGACTTCAACGGCAAGCACCCGTGACCTGAGCCGAGGCGGGCGATCGCCGCGGGCATCGACCCAGGGTATCGACGTAGTTGCGAACCTCAATGCGTACGGCTAGCATGGGACGCCCCCGGGCCGATGGGGCCATTGAGGATGGTTCATGCCGGAGAACCGTCCCCACCCGTCGGTCCGTCGACCCAACACACCCCAGAAGAGGGACGACCCATGGTCTCATCCGGTATCAAAAAACCCCTGTCCCAGCTGAAACGCCCCGCCGTGGCCGGCGGCGCCGTCGCGCTGGCCCTGGCCGTCGGCCTGGTGGCGGTACCGCTGTCCGCGACGGCGGACAGCGACAAATTTGTCACCTTCAATTCGTTCATCGACGCGACGCGCGACTCCAGCTTCCAGGACCTCACCGCCTCGTCCCACGACGTCGCGATCTCCGACGCCCACGCGTTCGCCCAGATGCGCGGCTACGTGCTGGACCTCTACTCGGGAGCGAAGGTCCGGCACTCCTATGTCCAGGACGGCTCCTATGTCGACTGCGTGACCAAGACCTCGCAGCCGGGGCTGCGGGCCACCGGCTCCGACCGGCTGGCCAAGCCGCCGAAGCTGAAGAAGAAGGGACATCCCGATCCCGACGGCGCGAAGGGCGCCACCACCATGGCGCGCCCCCACTCCGCCGACGCCTACGGCAACGCCCTGGCCTGCGGCAAGGGCACCATCCCGATGCAGCGGGTCACGCTGGATCGCCTGTCGCACTTCAAGAACCTGGCCGCCTTCTTCGCCAAGACCCCGGGCGGGGCCCCCGACGCCCGCGCCAACGAGCACAAGTACGCCCACGCCCGCCAGGACGTCGGCAACCACGGTGGACAGTCCTCGCTCAACCTGTGGAACCCCAGCGGCGACTTCACGCTGTCGCAACAGTGGTACACCAACGGTTCGGGCACCGGCCTGCAGACCGTCGAGGGCGGCTGGGTGCACTACCCGGACAAGTTCGGCGACTCCTCCGCGCTGTTCATCTACCACACCCCGGACGGCTACCAGACCGGTTGCTACAACCTGGACTGCGCGGCCTTCGTCCAGACCAGCTCGGACTGGACCCTGGGGGCGCAGTTCTCCAACTACAGCACCAAGGGCGGCGACCAGTACGAATACAGCCAGCAGTGGCAGCTCAAGGACGGCAACTGGTGGCTGTTTCTGGGAAGCAGCACCGACAACATGACCTCGGTGGGCTACTTCCCGGCCAGCGTCTACAACAACGGCACGGTCACCAACGAGGCCAACAACGTCGACTACGGCGGCGAGGTCTACACCGGCGGCACCAACTGGCCGCAGATGGGAAGCGGCGAGTCCGCCGACAAGGGCTGGCAGCAGGCCGCCTACCAGCGCACCCTCTTCTACCTCGGCTCCGACGGCAGCACCAACTGGGCCGCGCTGAACCCGAACTCCACATTGCCGTGTTACACCATCGACAACCAGACACCCAGCGACGGCACCAACTGGACCAACCACTTCTACTACGGGGGCCCCGGCGGCGGAGGCTGCTGAGTTCAAGCCCTGGACGCGGTCGACGCCGCGTCCAGGGCGTCGATCACCGCCCTCGACCGCGGCTCTCCCGCCTCGACGCGCACCTGGTTGACACAGAAGGACAGCCCGACCCGCCTGCGGGGCCAGGCGGCGTGAATCGAGCCCCCGAAACCGGGATGGCCGAAGGCATCGGCGCATCGACCGTAGCGTTCCAGCTCGGTGTTGAGGTCGAAGCCCGTGGCGTAGGCCAACGGTGAGTTCCACAGTGGCTCGACGCCGCGCACGCGTTCGCGGCGCCCCGCCTCCACGGTGGACTCCCTCAGCACCCGCACCCCGTCGATCTCGCCGCCGCGCGACAGACACCCGTAGAAGCGGGCCATCGAGCGCGCGGTGGAGTACGCCCCGACCGCCGCCGACCCGGCGCGCCGGTAGGCGGCGCTGTTCCAGATCGGCACCGCGTCGGTGGCGGTGAGCGGGTTGCGGTTCAACGCCGCCAACCGATCCGGCTCGGTCGCGACGTCCACATCGGCCAGGGCCCCGGGAAGCGCCGTCATGGTCGCCACCCGGTGATGCTCGTCGTCGCCGAGACCGATGTGGGTGTCCAGCCCGAGCGGGGCGGCGAACTCGGCGGCGAACAGCCCGGGCAGCGTCCGCCCGTCGACGCGGCGCACCAGCTCGTCGACCAGCCACCCGAACGTGATCGCGTGGTAGGTGAAGCCCGCGCGCTCGCCGGCGGCCGGGGCCGCCGCGGCCAGGCGCGCGGCCATGGCGTCGTGGTCGTAGAGGTCCTCGATGCGGTGCGGCCCGGGGATTCCCGACAGCCGCGACCGGTGCGTCATCACGTCCGACACCGTGATGTCGCCCTTGCCGTTGGCGGCGAAGGCGGGCCAGTAGCGCGCCACGGGGGCGTCCAGGTCCAGCGACCCGCGCTCCACGAGCCACAGCACGGCCGCGGCCGACAGCCCCTTGGTCCCCGAGAACACCAGCGCCAGGGTGTCCCTTGTCCACGGTGCGCCGGTGTCGGGATCGGCGACGCCGCCCCACAGGTCCACCACGAGCTGACCGTCGCGGTAGGCGGCGAAGGCGGCGCCGAGGTCGCCGCGCTCGGTGAAGTTGCGGGCGAACTGCTCGGCCACGGCCTCGTACCCGTCCGCGACGCGTCCATCGATGGTGGACATTCAATTGCCCCCGTTCTCGTTCAGGCGCAACAGATCCGTCGCGGCGCGCTTGGCGACGTCGGCGGAGGCGCCGCCCCAGCCGTGGTGGTCGGCCAGCACGATCGACCCCTCCAGCAGCAACAGCCACTGCCGCGCCAGGGCCTCGGGCTCGCGGGTTGCGGCGTCGGAGGCGATGCCGCGCAACAGATCCAGGTATCGCTCCAGGTGCCGGGCCACCGCCGCGCGCGGCGGGTCGTCGTGATGCTGGGTGGCGGCGTTGACGATCGCGCAGCCCCGAAATCCCGGCTCGGCGTACCAGGAGCCCAGGGCGTCGAAGACGGCCGCCAGGCGCTCGGCGGGGGAGGAGCCCGCCTCGGCGGCCGCACGCAGCCACGCGGTGACCCGCCGGCTGCGGGCCTCCAGGACCGCGGCGATCAGCCCGTCCTTGGAACCGAAGTGGCGGTACAGGGTCTGCTTGGAGGCGCCCAGTTGGGCGCACAGCTCGGCGATCCCGGCGCCGTCGAGGCCGCGGCGGTAGAAGACGTCGGTGGCGCGATCCAGCATCGCCTCGCGGGTGCGGGCCGGATCGAGCGGGGTTCCCTTGGCGACAGGCATGCCCAACATAGTACCGAGCGGTACCATCTATGGCCAGCGATCGCCGCCACCGTTTCCCGGCCGCCGTGGCGTCAGGCGTTGAGGATCAGGTCGCGGGTGACCTCCAGGTGCCCGAGATGCTGGAACATCTCCTCGGCCAGGTGCATCACGGCCCCGCCCAGCGTGTACCAGTCCTCCGGGCCCAGCTGATCGGTGCGCGGCTGCGCCAGGTCGGCGCGCAGCTGCTCCTTGGCGGCCTCGACCAGCGCCGCCAGCGCCGCCACCTCTCCGGCCGCGGTGAACTCGCTCTCGCGATCACGGTGGTATTCGCGTCCCCGAATGTAGGCACCGCCCCAGTACTCGCACACGCCGAGGCAGTGCGTCAGGATCTGGTATGGACTGTTGGCGCCGGGGAGATCGGGCGTCCGGTTGGCCAGATCGTCGCCGAGTTCGGTCACGATGGCGGACATGCGATCCAACGCCCGATCGGTGAATCGCAGGATTTCTTCCTGGGTGGGAGCGACCTCGGGCGGGGGGGAAGTCTCGCCTGTGGTGGACACGGATATCTCCTTTGCGGGCTTGACGTGCCCACTAGTCTTCCAGGTCGGCCTACCCGGTATTTTCCGGCTCGCGTCAGACGCCGGGTTCGTCGAGGTCAACGCGGTCAGGATTCGCCGCGAGCCACTCCCAGAAGTCCACATAGGCTTGTTCGTGGAGGATGCCGAGCCGCAGGATGCGGGAGCGCGACAGCGCCTCGACACCGTCGCTGGCGTCGGTGTCGGCGCGGTGCTGGAGGTAGGTGTCCCGCCACCGCCGGTGCTGGGCGGCCTGGGCGCGGGCCAGGGCGACCACGTCGCCCGGGCCCCCGAGGTCGGCGAAGTACAGCTTGAGCTGCGAGGGGTCGCGGGTCTCGGGATCGGCGTCGTGCGGGTCGGCCAGCCAGCGCCGCAGCTCGGCGCTCCCGGCGTCGGTCAGGTGGAAGACGCGTCGCCGCCGCCCGCCGTCCTCGGCCTCCTCGCGCAGCAGCCCGGCGGCGGTCAGCCGCACCGGAACCCGGTAGAGCTGGGCGTGGGGGATCGGCCAGAAGTAGTCGACGCCGTCCTCCACCCGGGCCTTGAGCTCGTAGGGGGTCATGGGTCCGTGGCGGGCGATCAACCCCAGCACGATGTGGTCCTGGGGTCCTGTGCTCACGCTCACGATTCCGCTCCTTGACACCGTATCGGTGAGACTATATCGTTCATCTCATCGAAACCGTATCATCGATACTATCTAGAGAGGACGCGACAATGCGTGACTTCGGCATCGAACTGTTCGACCAGTGGACCGCGCTGTGGGACGGCGACCTGTCCATCGCCGACAAGATCATCGCCGACAAGGCGGTGTTCCGCTACGCCCAACCGGGCTCCGAGGCCATGGACGAGGTGCACGACGCCGCCACCCTCGCCGAACGCATCGCGGCGTTTCGCGCCGAGCGCCCCGGCCTGCGATACCGCACCCAGGGCGAGCCGGTGGTCGACATGGACGCCGACGGGACCGGGCTGGTCGCCCGCCCCTACGGCGCGCGGCGCCCCGGCCCCGACGGCGGCGTGATCGACATCAGCGGCACCGACATCCTGCGCAGCGAAAACGGCCGCGTCGTCGAGGTCTGGTCGGCCTCCGGCGGGGCCGCCGGGCGCGCCTACTACCCGGGATCCTTAGCCCTGCCAGGACTTCCAGAGCCGGGCATACTGGCCGCCGGCGGTCACCAGCTCCTCGTGGGAGCCCAGCTCGCTGATCCGGCCGTCCTCCACCACCGCGATGCGGTCGGCGTCGTGGGCGGTGTGGAGCCGGTGGGCGATGGCGATCACGGTGCGCCCCGACAGCACGGCGGCCAGGTGGCGTTCCAGATGACGCGCGGCGCGTGGGTCCAGAAGGGACGTCGCCTCGTCGAGCACCAGGACGTCGGGGTTGGCCAGCACCAGGCGGGCCAGCGCGATCTGTTGCGCGCGAGCCGGTTCCACCTTGTGCTCGGCCGAGCCGACCACCGTGTCCAGCCCGTCGGGCAGCCCGTCCAGCCAGTCCGTGGCGTCCACGGCAGCCAGCGCGGAGACGATCGCCGCGTCGTCGGCGTCCGGGTTGGCCAGCGCCAGGTTGTCGCGCACCGTGCCCAGGAACACGTGGTGCTCCTGGGTCACCAGCAGCACCTCGCCGCGCAGCTCCTCGAGCGGCAGGCCACCGAGGTCGCGGCCGCCCACCCGCAGCGTTCCCGAGCCCGGGGAGTCGATCCCCGCGATCAGTCTGCCCAGAGTGGACTTTCCCGCCCCCGACGGGCCGACCACGGCCAGCCGCTCGCCGTGCGCCACGTCCAGGCTGACGCCGTGTAGCACGTCGCGGCCCGGCGCATAGGCGTAGCGCAGCCCGCTGGCGTGCACCGCCGGGGCGTCGGCGTCGGCGGGCTCCACCTCGCGCGGCGCGGAACCGTTGCCGCGCAGGGGACCCACCCCGATCACGCGGCCCAGGGAGGCGTCGCCGGTCTGCAGCTCGTCGAGCCAGGCCAGCAGCATGAAGATCGGCTCCGCGGCCTGGTTGATGTACAGGGTCGCGGCGGTGACGGCGCCCAGCGTCGCCAGGTCCGCGCCGTACATCAGGCCGCCCACCAGCAGCACCGCCGCCACCGGCACCGTCACGCCGAAGTCCAGTGCGGGAAACAGGATGGTGCGCAGGTAAAGCGTGCGGCGTTCGGCCTTATAGGACTTGGCGATCCCGGCGTCGCCGACGGCGATCCGCTCGCGCTGTGCCCGCAGCGCCTCGATGGTGCGGGCGCCCTCCACCGTGGCCGCCAGTCCCTCGGCGATGTCGCTGAAGGCGGCGTTTTCGGCCAGGTAGGCGGTGCGGGCGCGCTTCAGGTACCAGCGCGCCGGCCACCACAGGACCGGCACGGTCGTCACGATCGCCACGCCCGCCAGCACGGGGCTGGCCAGCACCATCGCCACCAGGGTCAGCACCAGGG
Organism: Stackebrandtia sp.; assembly: GCF_035643755.1. Lineage (NCBI taxonomy): Bacteria > Bacillati > Actinomycetota > Actinomycetes > Glycomycetales > Glycomycetaceae > Stackebrandtia > Stackebrandtia sp. The sequence continues at coordinate 10,511 of NZ_DASQPW010000135.1, forward strand.
TCAGCAGGCACACGAAGCTCTCCGGCGCGGCGCGCCGCATCACCTGCCCCAGCTGCGCGATGTCGCGCGAGCTGCGGGTCATCAGGTCGCCGGTGCCGGCCTTCTCCACCGTGGACAGCGGCAGGGACAGGGAACGGTGGACGAACTCCTCGCGCAGCCGGGCCATCACGGCCTCGCCGAAGCGGCTCGACACGTAGTGCGACAGGCCGCCGAAGACGGCCTGGGCCACAATGAAACCCGCCACCGCCAGCGCGATTCCGTCCACGGTGGAGTTTCCCGCGCCGTCGACGGTGTTGACGAGATTGCCCAACAGCCACGGGGCACCCAGCCCCGCCGCCGAGGAGATCACGTACAGGGCCACCGTCAGCGCCAACTGTCCCTTATAGGACTTGGCGAGAATGCCCACCTGCCGGGCGGTCTCGCGCGAATCGGCGACCGGAAGACCGGTGCTCATGCCGAAACCTCCTCGTCCTCGCTTTGCCGGGTCACCAGCGCGCGGTAGCGCGGCTCGCCGTCCATCAGTTCGGTATGGGTGCCGCCGGCGACCACCCTGCCGTCGTCCACGAGGCACACCACGTCGGCCCGCTCCAGTTGCAGCGGCGAGCTGGTGGCCACCACGGTGGTGCGCCCGGCGCGGGCGGCGGCCAGGCGCTGGGCGATCAGCGCGTCGGTGTGGGCGTCCACCGCCGAGGTCGGCTCCAGCAGCACCAGCACCGGAGGGTCCACCAGCAGGGCGCGCACCAGCCGCAGCCGCTGGCGCTGCCCGCCGGACACGTTGCGCGCCTCGGCCTCCAGCCGGCCGTCCAGACCGCCCAGGCTGTCGACGGCGTCGCCGGCGACAGCCACGCGCACCGCGTCCATGATCGACTCATCGCTGTGGACGCCGCGCGGGTCGAGCTGCTCGCGCAGCACCCCGGCGAAGAAGTAGGCGTCGTTGTCGCCGACGAACACCGTGGCGCGCGCCGCGTCGACGGACAGCGCCGACAGCGGCGTGCCGTCCACGGTGACCTCGGAGTCGACGTAGCGCCCCAGCCGGTCGGCGATCGCCACGGCGTCGGACGGGTCGGTGGCCGCCAGCGCGGTGAACCGCCCCGACGCCACCCGCAGACCCGAGGCGGGGTCGTCGATGCTGTCAAAGGACTGCCGGGCCGCGCCGTCCCCGGTGTCGTCCACAATGGCCTCAACCGACAGCAGCGCCACGATGCGGCGGGCCGCGGCGTGCGCGGTGGTGTATTTGCGCGCGGTCTCCAGGAACGTGCTCATCGGCATCATGAGGAAACCCGTGTAGCCGAACGCCGCCACCAGCTGGCCGGTGGAGATGTCCCCGGCCACCGCCAGCCGCGCGCCCACCCACGTCACCGCGATCAGCAGCAGACCGGGCAGCAGCAGCTGCAGCCCCTTCATGAACGCGCTGGCCACCGCGACGCGCACGCCGTAGCGGCGCACCTCCTGGGAGCGCTCGTTGTAGCGGCGGGCGAACAGCTCCTCGCCGCCGATGCCGCGCAGCACCCGCAGCCCCGCGACGATGTCGTTGGCGCGCGAGGTCAACAGGCCCTGCTGCTCGCGATAGTCGTGTTCCCTGCGCTGCAAGGGCTTCAGCAGCGGACCGATCACCAGGGCCTGGAGGGGGAGCCCGATCAGGATGACCGCGCCCAGCAGTAGGGAGGTGTTGAGCAGCACCACGGCCACCGCCACGAAGGTGACGACCGAGCCGACGGTGCGGCCCAGCACGTCCAGGGTCATGCCGATCTGTTGAGGGTCGACGCCCCCGACGGCCACCACCTCGCCGGTGGCGATGCGGCGCGGCAGCGCCGCCCCCACCCGGGTGGCGTGGCGCGTGGTGACCTGGACGCTGCGAAACGCGCCGATCAGGAAGTTGAACACCGCCAGCCGGTGCCGCACCGCGCCCAGCGCCGCGATCAACACGGCCAGCGCGAAGATCACCAGCGCCCACCAGACCAGCGCGCCCTTGTCCTTGGCGACGATGCCGTCGTCGAGGCCCTGCCCGATGGCGCCGGGGATCGCGCCGATGCAGGCCATCCAGCCGGTGCCGAACAGGCCGGCGATCACCAGGGTGCGCCACTGCATGCGGCAGATCCACAGCAGATAGCGCCCGGCGGAGCGGGTGTCGGGCTCGCCCGGGTCGGCGACGGGCAGTGGCTTGAGGAGACGCATAGCCAGTTCACGCTATGGGGTGGCGGCGACGGCGGCAACTCAATATGACGCGCGTGGCGGGTGCGGTGAATCACGGTCCCGTCAGGATCGTCGGCGCGCCAACGGGTCGGGGCGCCGGTGTGGCAGTGACGGCGGCGGCACCGGCGCGGGGCAGTGGGGTTTCGGGGCCCGTGTTGTGCGACCATTCGTCGAATGACGGCCACACAGGTAGAGGATTCGGACTTTCTGCGCGCCTGCCGGGGCGAGCCCGTCAGCGTCACGCCGGTGTGGTTCATGAGACAGGCGGGCAGGTCGCTGCCGGAGTACCGGGCGCTGCGGGAGGGCATGCCGATGCTCGAGGCGTGCCGCGATCCCGAGATGGTCTGCGAGATCACCCTGCAACCGGTGCGGCGCCACGGGGTGGACGCGGCGGTCCTCTACTCCGACATCGTGGTGCCGCTGGCGGCGGCCGGGGTGGACGTCGACATCGTGCCGGGCACCGGGCCGGTGGTGGCCGAGCCGATCCGCGACATGTCCGATGTCGACAAGATCCGGGACCTCGCCCCCGAGGACGTGCCCTACATCACCGAGGCGGTGCGGCTGCTGCGCGCCGAGCTGGGGGCCACCCCGCTGATCGGCTTCGCGGGGGCGCCGTTCACCCTGGCCAGCTACCTGGTGGAGGGCGGGCCGTCGCGCGACTACGCCAAGACCAAGGCGCTGATGCGCGGGGCCCCCGACGTCTGGCACGCCCTGTGTGGACGGTTGGCGTCGATCACGGCGGCCTTCCTGTCGGTGCAGATCGACGCGGGCGTCAACGCCGTCCAGCTCTTCGACTCCTGGGCGGGCGCGCTCAGCCTCGCCGACTACCAGCTGTTCGCGGGGCCGCACTCGGCCGCGGTTCTGGACGCGGTGTCGGGGCGCGGCGTGCCGCGCATCCACTTCGGAGTCGGGACGGGGCATCTGTTGCGCGCCATATCGGACGTGGGCGCCGACGTGGTCGGCGTCGACTGGCGCACCCCGCTGTCCCAGGCCGCGACCATCGTGGACGGCAAGGCGCTGCAGGGCAACCTGGACCCGGCGACCCTGATGGCACCGTCCGACGTGCTGGCCCACGAGGTGCGGCGGGTCCTGGCCGACGGGGCCGGCGCCGCGGGCCACGTCTTCAACCTCGGGCACGGGGTGCTGCCCGCCACCGACGCCGACGCCATCACCCGCACTGCCGAATACGTCCACAAGTTCAGCGCCCGATGAGCCCGCGCGACGTCCTCGTCATCGGCGGCGGCATCGCGGGGGTGAGCGCCGCGGCGCGGCTGCGCGAACTCGGCGGCGACCGGGTGCGGGTGACGCTGGTGGAACAGACCCGGCGGCTCGGCGGCAAGATCCACACGGGACAGATCGCGGGGGTTTCCGTCGAGACGGGCGCCGAGACCTTCCTGGTGCGCCGCGACGAGGGCGTCGACCTGGCGACGGCGGTCGGGCTGGGGGAGCGCCTGGTGCACCCCGCGGGGCTGCCCGCGGCCGTGGCCATCGACGGAAGCCTGCGCGACCTGCCGCGCGGCACCGTGATGGGCATCCCCGCCGACGCCGCCGGTGTCGAGACCCTGATCCCCGCCGCCGACGCCGAGCGGATCCGCGACGAACCGTCCGATCTGGATCTTCGCGGCGAGGACATCGCCGTGGGAAGGCTGGTGCGGCAACGCTTCGGCGACGCCGTGGTGGACCGCCTGGTCGACCCGCTGCTCGGCGGCGTGTACGCCGGGCGCGCCGACGACCTGTCCCTGGACGTCACCGTCCCGCAGCTGGCCGCCGCGCTGCGCCGCCACACCCGCCTGGGCGACGCCGTTGCCGACTGCCTGCCCCCGCCGCCCAGCGGCCCGGCGAAACCCGTGTTCGGCTCCATCGACACCGGACTGTCCACACTGGTGGAATCCGTGGCCGCCCACGCGGGCGCCGACATCCTCTACGGCCTGCCCGTCCGCGAACTCGCCCGCACCCCCTCGGGCTGGCGGGCCGTCATCGGCGCCACCCGGGATCCCCGCGAGCTCACCGCCGACGCCGTGGTGCTGGCCGTGCCCGCGCGCCCCGCCGCCCGCCTGCTCGCCGACACCTCCGCCGCCGCCAGCGCCGAGGTCGGGGTGCTCGACTACGCCAGCGTCGCCCTGGTCACCCTGGCCCTGCCGGGCGTCGACCTGCCCCAGCGCTCGGGCTTCCTCGTGCCCGCCACCGAAGGCCTCACCATCAAGGCCGCCACCTTCTTCACCCGCAAATGGCCCCACCTGGACGCCGGCGGCCTCACCGTCGTCCGGGCCTCCCTGGGCCGCTACGGCGAGGAGGCCGTGCTGCAACGCGACGACGCCGAACTGGCCGCCGCCGCCCGCGCCGACCTGTCCACTCTGCTGGGCACGGACCTCCCCGCGCCGATCGACGTCGCGGTGAAGCGCTGGGGCGGGGGACTGCCCCAGTACGGCCCCGGCCACGCCGATCGCGTGCGCCGCGCCCGCGCCGCCCTGGCCGACCACCCCATCGCGTTGGCGGGAGCGGGCTTCGACGGGGTCGGCATCCCCGCGTGCATCGCCTCGGGGCGGGCCGCCGCCGAGTCAGTTCTACAGATGGTGGAAAATCCAGACCATGTCTGAAGGGGCTAATCCGAACGTCGCGCGCATCAAGGAACTCAACGACTCGATCCGCTACACCATGTGGTCGGTGTTTCGCGCGGTCACGCCGCTTCCCGGGCTGCGCGACGACCTGTCGGGCGACGTCGAGGCGCTGTTCGGCCACCTCGCCGACAAGGGCGTGACGGTACGCGGCACCTACGAGGTGTCGGGCCTGCGCGCCGACGCCGACCTGATGATCTGGTGGCACGCCGAGACCAGCGACCAGCTCCAGCTCGCGTACTCCCAGTTCCGCCGCACCTCGCTGGGCCGTCACCTGGAACCCGTGTGGTCCAACATGGCCCTGCACCGCCCCGCCGAGTTCAACAAGAGCCACATCCCCGCGTTCCTGGCGGGCGAGGACCCCCACGCCTACCTGTGCGTCTACCCGTTCGTGCGCTCCTACGACTGGTACCTGCTGCCCGACGAGGAGCGCCGCGCCCTGCTCGCCGAGCACGGCAAGCTGGCCCGCGGCTTCCCCGACGTGCGCGCCAACACCGTGGCGTCCTTCGCGCTGGGCGACTACGAATGGATCCTGGCCTTCGAGGGCGACGAGCTCCACCGCATCGTCGACCTGATGCGCGAGCTGCGCGCCTCCCGCGCCCGCCTCCACGTCCGCGAGGAGATCCCGTTCTACACGGGGCGCCGCCGCGAGATCGCCGAGATCGTCGACTGCCTTCCCTAACGGCCCGTTCCGGCCTCGTGCGGTCCGTATCGCAGCGGCGAGACTACGAACGCCGCGACGATCAGCAGCGCGACAACCGTTGCGACGCAACAGATCCGCGTCATCACCGTGACGGTTCGCGCCCGCAGCCGGCGTCGGGCCAGCGCCAGTAGACCGAACCCGGCCAGGCCGCCCGCGGTGTTGTCGATGACGTCGGCGACGTCGGACGTCCCGATGGCCAGCACGTACTGCGCGAGTTCGAACCCGACGCTGGCCCCCGCCACGGCGACCGCGACCCTCCACCACCTCCACGACGGCGCGAGGAGCCCGAGGTACAGACCAAAGGGGACGAACAGGGCGAGGTTCACCACGACCTCGAAGGGCCGGCGTTTCTCGGACGCGAACGGCACGACCGCGATCTCGCGCAACGCGCCCCCGCCCACGAACGGAACCTCGAGCTTCCACAGCACCATCCAGGCCAGCAGCACGAGATAGATCACGAACAGCGCGACCAACACCCCGCGCCCGCCCTCGCGGGACGGCTTCTGTTCCACAGCGGACACACCAGGCTTCACGACAAACGACAGCGATCCCTCATCCTAGGGCGGCCCGTCCCGCCGAATGCGCACGCGCGCCGCGACACGGCGACCCACGCCACCGACGGGGGCCCTCGCGCGTTCGGCGGCTCCTTCCCGTGACACCCGCTCACGTCGGAGGACCACCATGGACGACCAACCACCCATCGATCGGCTCACCCGCCTCGCGGGCGGGTCCGGCGTGGCGCTCCCGGGCGCCGATGCCCTGGCTCACCTGTACTGGTCGACGGGCGCCCGTTGGCCGTTCGGCGACCGCCGCATAGGCACGTGGGCGATCCCGTCGTCGTCCATGAAGGACGGCCCCGTCACGGCGAAGCCGTGGCGCTCGTACAGCTTGATCGCGTCCAGCTGGGCGTCCAGGCACACGGGCTTGGCACCCAGGGGTTTCAGGGCCTCGCCCAGAAGCCGCCCCGCCAGGCCCCGGCCCCGCGCCGACGCCGCCGTGCACACCCGCCCGACGCGGAAACCGCCGTCGTCGACCAGCACCCGCAGGTACGCCACCACCCGGCCGTCCTCCTCGGCCCACACGTGGCGGGTGCCGGGCTCGGTGTCGCGGCCGTCCAGTTCGGGATACGCCGCCCTCTGCTCCACCACGAACACGTCCGTGCGCAGCTTCAGCAGCGCGTAGAGAGTGGATGCTCCGAGTTCAGTGAAATAGCTGCTCCTGATGACGACCATGACGCCATGGAAGCACAACTTGGCTGCTGGGCAATGATCGCGGTAAGGAGTAGCCTGCCCCCACGGTCATGTACACACCCTCGCAAAGGAGCGACAGCATCATGGACGCCGCCCTGACCAGTGCGCACCTCGCCGCACTGCGCGCCGACTTCGTATCCCAGCCCTCGCACAAGGCGGTTCAAAACGCCCTGGCGCGTACCACGATGCAAGACGTGGCACTGGATCACACGGTCGCGACCGGCATCGACTCCAGTGTTTCTCATCACCTGGACGACTGGAAGGTCACCAACCAGGAGCGCAGCGGGCGCTGTTGGATGTTCTCCGGCCTCAACCTGTTGCGCCCCGGCGCCGCCGAAGCCATGAATCTCAAGGACTTCGAGTTCTCGCAGAACTACACCCTGTTCTACGACAAGCTCGAGCGCGCCAACTACCTGCTCGAGAACGTCATCGACCTGGTCGACGCCGATGTGGACGATCGCACGTTCGTGCAGGTCCTGAAGTCGGCCGCCGAGGACGGTGGACAGTGGAACATGTTCATCGCCCTGGTCAACAAGCACGGCCTGGTTCCCAAGGCCGCCATGCCCGAGACCTACTCCTCCTCCCACACCAACGAGATGAACGCGACGCTGCGCAAGCTGCTGCGGGAGGGCGCGCTGCGGCTGCGCGACGAGGCCGCCGCCGGTGCCGATCCCGCGGCGCTGCGCAAGTCCAAGGGCGAGATCCTCGAGTCCGCCCACAAGATCCTGTCCCTGCACCTGGGCACCCCGCCCTCCACGGTCACCTGGCAGTGGCGCGACCGCGACAACGAGTTCCACCGCGACGAGGAGATGACGCCGCAGGAGTTCGCGGCCAAGTACGTCACGCTGCCCGTCGACGACTACGTCTGCCTGGTGCACGACCCGCGCCACGAGTACGGCCGCACCTACACCGTCAACCGGCTGGGCAACGTGGTGGACGCCCCGGGCATCGTGTACCTCAACGTGGACATCGACGTGATCCGCAAGATCGCCGCCGACGCCATCGCCGGCGGCGAGCCGGTGTGGTTCGGCTGCGACGTCGGGCCGCAGATGCACCGCAAGCTGGGCATCTGGGACGCCAACCTGTTCGACTACCGTTCGGTCTACGGCTTCGAATCCACGATGGACAAGAAGCAGCGGCTGCTGTACCAGGAGACCGCCATGACCCACGCGATGCTGTTCACCGGCGTCGACCTGGTGGACGGCCGGCCCCGCCGCTGGCGGGTGGAGAACAGCTGGGGCAGCGAGAACGGAGCCGAGGGCTTCTTCACCATGAACGACTCCTGGTTCGGCGAGTACGTCTTCGAGATCGCCGCGCGCAAGCAGTCCATCCCGTCGGAACTACGGGACGGACTCGACTCCGAACCCATCGTGCTGCCCGCCTGGGACCCCATGGGCTCTTTGGCTCGTTAGCGTCGACCTTCGGTCGGGCGATGTGCCCGCGAGATTTACATATGGAAGAATCTCGCGGGCATTGTCGTTCAATATGGAGAGAAGACGTGACCCCAAAAGTGAAACGCCGCGCCATGTTGGGCGCCGGTGTCGGGGCTGTCGCCCTGGCGGGAGCGGGATTCGGTGTCAGCCAGGCGCTCGCCGACGACGCCACCAAGGCGGCCGGTACGCCTGAAGACGCCGCCAAGGCCATCAAGGACAGCTTCGACAAGGAGAGCAAGGCCGTCGGCGGTTGGTGGACCGGCTACATCAGCGTCGCGGGAACCGACGGCAAGCTCGTCACGGCCGTCGACCAGGACTCCGGCAAGCAGATTGAGGCCTGGAGCTGCAACAAGGTTCCCGTGGCCGCCGCCGTGCTGGCCAAGGTGGACCGCGGCGAGCTGACGATCGACCAGACCGTCGACGTCACCAAAGACATCGTGATCCCCGACGGCGACGGCATGTTCGAGCTGGACAACGCCTACCCCAGCAAGGTCACGCTCGGCCACGTGCTGGCCAACCTGCTCACGGTGTCCGACGACACCGCCGTGCGGCTGTGCGGGTCGGTGTGTTCCGGGACCGAGATCAACGAGTTCCTCAAGGACAAGGGCTTCACGGTCACCCAGGTGGAGCCGCTGCCCGACAACCCCAACCGCTTCTACCTCGGCCCGACAACGGCCAAGGAGAGCCACGACCTGTGGCAGATGCTGGTGACGGGCAAGCTCGTGTCGGCCGAGTCGACCGAGCGCATCCTCAACATCACCCGGGCCCAGATCGCCTTCACCGACGGGATCCGCCGCAACTACTCCTCGGCGGAGCGCTCCCGGGTGGCCACCAAGGCCGGTTGGCTGAAGGACAGCCGCAACGAGGTCGGGATCATGTACGACGCCAACGGCGCGCCCGTGGTCACGTACTCGATCTTCGGCGGCGGCCAGGGCCAGGACGACAACTTCGGCGCCACCCACCCGGCCGTGGAGGCACGCGCCAAGATGGGCCGCCAGTTCCTCGACATCCTGGGCAAGCTCGGCGGCACCACGAAACTTCAGGCACCGCTTCCCAAGTACCACCCGCACAACGGCGGCTGATCAGCGTCAATCGACGGGGTGTCCCTTTCGGGGCACCCCGTTCGTCATGCCCGCTGTTCGTCGTCCAGGCTGAGGCTCACCGAGTTGATGCAGTAGCGCTGGTCGGGCAGGTCGTTGGGGGCCAGGCCCTCGCCCTTGAACAGGTGGCCGAGGTGAGAATCACAGTTGGCGCAACGCACCTCGGTGCGCACCATCCCCAGTGAACGGTCCTCGATGAGCTTCACGGCCGCGGAGTCGGCGTCGGCGAAGGACGGCCAGCCGCACCCGGAGTGGAACTTGGTGGTCGAGGAGAACAGCGCCGCCCCGCAGGCCCGGCACCGGTAGGTGCCCGGGGTCTCGGTATCGGTGTACTCACCGGTGAACGGCGCCTCGGTACCGGCTTGGCGCAATACCCGGTACTCCTCGGCGGTCAGCTTCTCGCGCCACGGATCTTCGGTCACGTTTCCGACAGTAACGCGCGGCGCCACGAATTCTGGGGGACAATTATGATCTTCAATGTCCAGATTGTGGCCAATGTGGTCGCCGGATGTGCGATCATCGGCCACAGCTCTCTTGTCCATTCGGTGGGTTCGCGGAGGTGGGCCGTGTCCGGTACATCGCCGGTGCGATTCCGCCCTACCTCACGCCAGGTGCTGGGTCGCGCCGTACGCATTGGACTGTTGGTCGCGGTCGTGGTCGCGATTCCCGTGGTGCTGTTGGCCGCCCGCGGCGTCCTGCTGTGGATCGAGGTGGCGCTGGTTCCCGTGGTGGCCGTCGCCGGGGCGCTGCTGGCGACCCCGCTGGCACGGCGCGGCGGCATCGACCTGGACGAGGTCGGCGTCCACCCCGTGCTTCCCGGTGCGGTGCGCCGGGAATACGCGCCGTGGCACCGCATCAAGGACATTCGCGCCGAACGCCGCGGCACCCGCACCGTTCCCGTGATCTATTTGGACTCCGGCAAGACCTGGCGGCTGCGCGTGCCATACGACGGCCCGCTGCTGGGCGGCGACCCCCACTTCGACGAGAAGGTCTGCACGCTGCGCCAGCTGTGGGAGACGTATCACAGCTGGCAGAAGGATTAAGGCGCCGCGTCGACTTCGGGGCCGACGGGGTGGCGGATGCCGGGGTGGCCGTCGGGAAGGTTGCGGCGCAACACCACCCAGCTGAGCGCCAGACACGCCGCCACCAGCGGCCATGTCAGCGCGACGCGCGCCACCGACAGCGCCTCCACCCAGCCCAGCCACCACAGGGGGAAGAACACCAGCACCCGCAGCACGTACTGCGCCACCCACACCCAGCTGGCACGTCCGTATGCCCGCGCCAGATCCGGGTCGCGCCGCCACCGGGTCTTGTGGCCGAGGACCAGCCCCACCACCACGCCCAACAGCGGCCACCGCACGACGATGCTGATCGCCCAGGCCAGGGCGCTGGCGCTGTTGCTGAACACCTGGAGGAGAAAGAAGTCCGCCGCCCGCCCGGTGTACAGCGCGACGGTGCCGGCCGCGCACACCGCGATCAGACCGATGAGGACGGAGCGGGGCCTGTCGCCGCGCCCCCAGCGGTAGGCGGCCCAGCCCAGGCCCACCGCCACGGCGGCGCCCACCGCGATCCACAGGGAGCCGTGCGCGACCCACCAGGCGACGCCGAAGGCGGCGGGGGGCAGGGTGGCGTCGATGGCGCCGCGGCGTCCGCCAAGCAGATCGGTGAGCGACTCGGGCCGGCGGTCGGGGGTCGAGGAGGGGGACACGCAACAACCCTAAACGCCGCCGAAAACCGACTTAGGTGAACCTTAGTTGTCATGCAAACCACTGGGGTGGGTGCCGGGCCGTCGGGGGCCGATGGCAGTATGCGCAAGATGCTGGGAACACGACGCCTGAATGAGCAGCAGTTGACCGAGCTGCTGCGCCGGATTCAGCGTGTCAACTTCGGTCGCTGGACCCAGGACGATGTCACACAGGCCGTCAGCGCCCTCGGCTGGGAGCTGCAACACGGCGAGGTCGACGTCGGAATGTGGCGGGCCGAGACCGGCTACGACACCGGCGCGGCCATCATCGACCGCATCCCCCCGCAGGCCAACATCCGCACCGTCAACGAGTTCTACGCCATCGAGCTGATGGTGCTGCGTTCGGCCGTGCGCGGCGACGCGGGCGAGAACCACCGCACCATCGTGTTCCGCGAGGTGCTGCGCGTCATGCTCAAGGAGTTCGGCCAGCCCGACGTGCGCGGCGGCGACGGCGGCCCCTGGGCCCGCTGGCGCGACAAGGTGCTGACCGTGGAGCTCCACCTGCGGCGCTTCCACGGCGGCGTCGCCCTGCGCCTGCTGGCCACCGACGCGCTGGAACAGCTGGAGGCCGAGAGCATCCGCCGCGGCGACGTCTCGGGCTGGACCGCCTACACCCAGCGCCCCAACCTCCCCAGCGAACCCGCCGTCGACGACCTCGGCGAGTTCACCGCCCGACTGTCCGGTGTGCTCATCGACCTGGCCGGGGACGTCCCCGTGATGGACACCGCCGGCACCATCATCCTGCGCACCGGCGACCTGATGGCCCGCTACGTTCTGGTCACCGTGGACGGCGGGCTGCGCGTGGAGGCCTCGGCGTCGGTCAAGGGCCGCTACCGCGACGGCCTGGGTTACCTGGCCCGCATGGGATTCCGAGAACCCTCCGGCCAGGTGCCCAACTGGTCGCGCGCATTCCGCGACGGCGGAAGGGAATCCACCTCCAACGCCGCCCACATGATGGTCGACGCCCTGCGGGCCTTCGGAATCGAAGACCTGCTGGACATCGTCTACGACGCGTTCACCGCCGACGGCGAACGCATGTACCTCCCGGTGCTGGGCATCGCCAGCTCCGACTCGATGAGTTAGTCCGCCCGCACGTACCGCAGATACCTCTCGCCCCCGGGGAATTCGCGCGTCTCGGCCTCCCGCAACCGAAGCGGCGCCTCCAGTTTGGGAAAGTACGGCGTCCCGCCGCCCAGGATCACCGGAAACACCACCATGCGGAACTCGTCCACCAGGCCCGCCCGAATCAACCCCGCCGCCAGGCCGGCGCCCCCCACGGCAATGTCCTTACCGGACTCCGCCTTCAGGCGCGCGACCGTGTCGACGGGGTCCTCGCGCATCAGGGTGGCGCCATCGGCCACATCGGACAGCGTGGAGGAGTACACCAGCTTCGGCGTCGAGCGCCACACCCGCGCGAACTCCAGCACCTCCTCCGAGGCGTCGGGGTCCAGGTGGGCGGTCGGCCAGAACGCGTACATCAACTCGTACAGCCGCCGCCCGTACAGCTCCACGCCGGTGTCGGCGGCCTGGCCGTTGTAGAAGCGGTGCAGCTCGGCGCCCGGGGTGCTCCAGTCGAGCGAACGGTTCGGGCCGTCGATGTAGCCGTCCAGCGAGACCCCGAAGGAATAGACCAGCTTTCTCATGTCCGCAGGCTAGGCGACACCGCCGACATTCGGGCCGTAACGCGTGCCCATCGCCTCCCTGACGCGCCCCAGGGTGGCCGCCGCGATCCGGTTGGCGCGTTCGTTGCCCGCGGCCAGCGCCTCGCGCAGGTAGCGGCGGTCGGCGGCGAACTCGGCGCGCCGCCGACGCATCGGCGCGAAGTACTCGTTGATCGCCTCGGTGGCCGCCCGCTTCAGCGCCGCCGCCCCGCCGTCTCCGATCTCGGCGGCGACGTCGTGCGGGTCGCGGGCGGTGCACAGCGCCGTCAACAGCACCAGAGTGGACACACCGGGGCGGTGCTCGGGGTCGTAGGTGATGCGGCGCTCGGCGTCGGTGGTGGCCGACCTGACGAGCCGCGCCGTCTCGTCGGCGGTGGCGCTCAGGTCGATCGCGTTGCCGCGGCTCTTGCTCATCTTGGACGCCGCGTCGGTACCCAGAAGCCGCGGCACAGGCGACAGCAGGGCGCGCGGCTCGACGAACACCTCCCCGTACCTGGCGTTGAAGCGCCGCGCGATGGTGCGGCTCAACTCCAGGTGCGGCAACTGATCGCTACCCACGGGCACCACATTGGCGTGACAGAACAGGATGTCGGCGGCCTGGTGGACGGGGTAGGTGTACATCAACCCGCTCACCGCCCCGCGCCCCGCCGCGGCGACCTCCTCCTTGACGGTGGGATTGCGGTCCAGCTCGGCGGTCGACACCAGGCTCAAGAACGGCACGATGAGCTGATTGAGCGCGGGCACCGCGCTGTGGGCGAAGATGGTGGAGCGCTGCGGGCTGATGCCCACCGCCAGGTAGTCCAGCATCAGGTCCTCGACGTGGCCCGAGATGTCGGCGCTGATGTCGCGGTCGGTCAGCACCTGGTAGTCGGCGATGAGGACCAGGGTGTCGAGCCCCTGGTTCTGCAGTCGGACCCGGTTTCGCAGGCTCCCGAAATAATGTCCGATGTGGAGCTTTCCGGTGGGCCGGTCGCCGGTGAGCATCCGCAGCTCGGTCGGCGCGGCGCGCACGTCGTCGGGCAGCACCAGTGTGTTGCCGGGGTGATCGATGGTGTGGTTCACGGTGTGTCCTCGGGATTCGCGGGCCGCCGCGTTGGCGACCCCGAGAAACACCTCAGGGCCGTCGCGACGGACGGCCCTGGTTTTCGCTACGCGTCATCAGCCGTCCGTGGACGGCCACCAGCTCAGGTTCATGAGTCGACGCATGGCACCAAGTTAGCACCTGATCGCTACGGTCAGCCCCGACGGGCGCAAAAGTCATGGGTTCGGTGCGGCCCAGGCCATAGATTGGGGGCATCGGCCACGACTGGGAGGGTTCCATGCGGCGCGACATCTACACCGCCGACCACGACGCGTTTCGCGACACGGTGCGCACCTTCGCCGAGCGCGAGATCATCCCGCACCACGAGAAGTGGGAATCCGACGGCATCGTGCCGCGGGAGCTGTGGACGGCGGCGGGTCGCCAGGGCCTGCTGTGTGTCGACCTGCCCGAGAAGTTCGGCGGCGCGGGCCTCGACGACTTCCGCTACCACGCGATCATCGCCGAGGAGCTCGCCTACGCCCGCGCCAGCGGCGTCGGCTTCGTGGTGCACAACGACATGGCCGTGCCGTACCTGACCCGCCTGGCCACCGACGAGCAGAAGGAACGCTGGTTCGCGGGCCTGGTCTCGGGAGAGCGGATCGCCGCCATCGCGATGTCCGAGCCCGCCGCCGGCAGCGACCTCCAGGGCATCGCCACCACCGCCAAGCGCGACGGCGACGACTACATCCTCAATGGACAAAAGACGTTCATCACCAACGGCATCAACGCCGACATCGCCATCGTCCTGGCCCGCACCGACCCCGACGCCGCCCACCTCGGCTTCTCCCTGCTGGCCGTCGAACGCGGCATGCCCGGCTTCGAACGCGGCCGCAACCTCGACAAGATCGGCATGAAGGCCCAGGACACCGCCGAGCTCTTCTTCAACGACGTCCGCGTTCCCGCGGCCAACCTGATCGGAGAGGAGGGCCGGGGCTTCATCTACCTGATGGAGGGCCTGCCCCGCGAGCGCCTGGCCATCGCGGTGGCGGGAATCGCCGCGTCCCAGAAGATCTTCGACCTCACCGTCGACTACGTGCGCCAGCGCAGCGCCTTCGGCCGCTCCATCGGCAAGTTCCAGAACGTCCGCATGGACATGGCCGAGATGAAGACCGAACTGACGGTCACCCAGACCTTCGTCGACAAGTGCATCGTGTCCCTCAACGCCGGCGACCTCGACGTCACCGAGGCCGCGATGAGCAAATGGTGGGCCACGGAGCTGCAAAAACGCGTCGTCGACCGCTGCGTCCAGCTCCACGGCGGCTACGGCTACATGGCCGAGTACCCCGTCGCCAAGGCCTACATCGACACCCGCGCCCAGACCATCTACGGCGGCACCACCGAGATCATGAAGGAAATCATCGGCCGCTCCCTGGACCTCTAGGAAAGGACGCCCATGACCGGTCCGCTGCGAGGCACCCGCGTCATCGAGATCGCCAGCCTGGCCCCGGGACCGTTCGCCGCCACCATGCTGGCCGACCTGGGCGCCGAGGTGCTGCGCGTCGACCGCCCCGCCGCCCCGGCCGACGCCCCGCCCGCCGAACCCCTGGGCCGCGGCCGCCGCTCGGTGGCCGTCGACCTGAAACACCCCCGCGCCGCCGCCACGATCCTCGCCCTCGCCGCCACCGCCGACGTCCTCATCGAGGGCTTCCGTCCCGGCGTCTGCGAGCGCCTCGGCATCGGCCCCGACGCCTGCCTTGACCGCAACCCCCGCCTCGTCTACGGCCGCATCACGGGCTGGGGCCAAACGGGCCCCCTGGCCTCCCGCGCGGGCCACGACATCAACTACCTCGCCCTGTCGGGCGCCCTCCACCCCATCGGCCCCGCCGACGCGCCCCCCGTCCCGCCCATCAACTACGTCGCCGACTTCGGCGGCGGCGGCATGATGCTCACCGTCGGCATCCTCGCCGCCCTCCTCGAACGCGAACGCTCCGGCCAAGGCCAGGTCGTCGACGCCTCCATGGTGGAGGGAGCGGGCATGTTGTCGGCCCTCCTCTACGGCCTCCGTCAACAGGGCCTGTGGCACACCGAACGCGGCGGCAACGTCCTCGACGGCTCGGCCCCGTTCTACCGCTGCTACACCTGCGCCGACGGCAAATACCTCGCGGTCGGCGCCCTGGAGCCCCAGTTCTACGCGCGCCTGATCGACGGCCTCGGCATCACCGACGCCCCCGCCCAGTTCGACGTCGCCTCCTGGCCCCGCACCACCCAGCGCCTCGCCGACACCTTCGCCACCCGCGACCGCGACGCCTGGGCCGCCCACTTCGCCGACATCGACGCCTGCGTCACGCCCGTCCTGTCGCCCGACGAGGCCCCGATCCACCCCCACAACACCGCCCGCGCCTCCTTCACCGAGATCGACGGCCTGCGCCAACCCAACGTCACCCCCAGGCTGTCGCGCACCCCGGGCGCCATCGACTCCCCGCCACCCCACGCGGGCCAACACACCACGGAAGCCTTGCGGGACTGGGGTTTCGACGACAACGAGATCGACTCGCTGCGCTCCGACGGCGCGGTGGCGTAAGGACCGCGGAGGTCCTCCGTCGCGACGCCGACAGCGGAGGGTTTAGCCTTCAACGCGGCCACCCCACGAGGAAAGCGCGATGCCAGGCAGAACCATCACGATCCACTATGTCAACGCCGCGCTGCGGGGTGCCCGACAGCGGGGGGTGGATGTGCGGGTGTTGTTGGAGGCGGCGGGGATTCCGCCCGGGCTGTGCGAGGACGCGCGGGCCAGGGTGGCGACCGATCAGTTCACGCGGTTGATCCAGGCGCTGTGGGAGGCGTTGGACGACGAGATGATGGGGTTCGGGCCCGTGGCGAGCAAGCGGGGGACGTTCGCGATGATGTGCCACGCCACGATTCACTGCCGGGACCTGGGGGCGGCGCTGCGGCGGGGTGTGGCGTTTTACGGGCTGTTTCCCGCGTCGCCCGAGCTGCGGCTGGAGCGCGCGGACGGGGTGGCGCGGGTGAAGGTCGACGTGGGGGCCGTGGAGGACCCCGACCGGTTTCTCACCGAGTCGCTGTTGGTGATCTGGCACGGGTTCGCGAGCTGGGCGATCGGGCGGCGCATCCGGTTGGACGGGGTGGAGCTGGCGTATCCGCGGCCGCCGCACGCGGGGGACTACGAGGGCATGTTCGGGTGTGCCGTCCGCTTTGGACAGCCACGGACCGCGCTGAGTTTCCCCGAGCGGTACCTGGACATGCCCATCCTGCAGGACGAGGCCAGCCTCAAGGTGTTTCTGCGGGACTCGCCCGCGGATCTGTTGTCGCGGCGGGACTACGACACCACCGTGGGCGACCAGGTGCGGCGGATCCTGACGCACGGGCTGCGCGACACCCTGCCCGGACTGGAGCAGGTGGCGGCGCGGCTGGCGGTCAGCCCGCAGACGCTGCGGCGGCGCCTGGCCGAGGAGCACACCGCGTTTCGGCAGATCAAGGACCAGGTGCGGCGGGACGCCGCGATCGCGGGGCTGGCGGGCAGCGAGTCGGTGGAGGACCTCGGGCGGCGGCTGGGCTTTTCGGAGGCCAGCGCGTTTCACCGGGCGTTTCGGCGCTGGACGGGCGCGACGCCGGGTTCGTACCGCCGCAAGGCGTTAGCCTGGCATTTTCGGGCAGGATTCGCGAGCGGGGCGGTCATGGGCACTATGTCCGTTTGGGTGGCATCGTGAAGACGTCCACCAACAGCTAGGGGAGTGTGGCCATGTCCGACGCGTTCATTTACGACTGGGTGCGCACGCCGCGCGGGAAGGGCAAGCGCGGCTCGCTGCACAGCGTCAAACCGGTGAGCCTGGCCGCGGGCCTGCTGAACTCCCTGGCCGAGCGCAACACGCTGGACACCTCGGCGGTGGACGACGTGGTGCTCGGGTGCGTCACGCCGATCAACGAGCAGGGCGGCGACATCGCCCGAACCGCCGTGTTGAGCGCCGACTGGGCGATGACCACCGGCGGCGTGCAGATCGACCGGTTCTGCGCCTCCGGTCTGGAGGCGGTCAACCTGGCCGCGGCCAAGACCGCCTCGGGCTTCGAGGACCTCGTGGTCGCCGGGGGCGTGGAGTCGATGTCCCGCAACCCGATGGCCTCCGACGGCGGCGCCTGGTTCATGGACCCCGAGACCAACCTGCGCACGGGATTCGTGCCGCAGGGCGTCAGCGCCGACCTGATCGCCACCCTGGAGGGCTACGGCCGCCGTGACGTCGACCAGGTGGCGGTGGAGTCCCACGAGCGGGCCGCCGAGGCCTGGAAGGACAAGCGCTTCGCGCGCTCGGTGGTTCCCGTCCTCGACGCCAATGGGCAGTTGCTGTTGGACACCGACGAGACGGTGCGGCCGGGCACGAGCCTGGAGTCCCTGGCGGGCCTGAAGCCCAGCTTCACGGCCGTGGGCGGCATCGGGTTCGACCAGGTGGCGATCCAGCGCTATCCGCAGGTGGAGAGCATCAACCACGTGCACCACGCGGGCAACTCCTCGGGCATTGTGGACGGCGCCGCGGTCATGATGGTGGGCAGCGCCGCCGGGGGACGGGCCGCGGGCCTCACCCCGCGGGCGCGCATCGTGTCGACCGCCGTGGTGGGCAGCGAACCCACCATCATGCTGACCGGCCCCGCCGCCTCGGCGCGCAAGGCCCTGGCACGGGCGCGGATGGCCGTGGGCGACATCGACCTGTTCGAGATGAACGAGGCGTTCGCCGCGGCGGTGCTGAAGTTCCGCGACGACCTCGGCGTGGGCACCGACGTCGTCAACGTCAACGGCGGCGCCATCGCGATGGGGCATCCCTTGGGCGCCACGGGCTGCATGATCCTGGGGACGCTGCTGGACGAGCTGGAGCGCCGCGACCTGCGCACCGGGCTGGCGACGCTGTGCGTCGGCGGCGGCATGGGCGTATCGACCATTATCGAAAGGGTGTGACGATGAGCGACGCATTCACCTACACCAAGGACGCCGACGGCGTCGTCACGCTGACCCTCGACGTCCCGGGCGAACCCGCCAACGCCATGACCGCGGAGTACGCGGCCGGGCTGAACGCCGCGGTGGCCCGGCTGGAGGACGAGAAGGACTCCGTGCGCGGCGTCATCGTCACCAGCGGCAAGGACATCTTCTGCGCCGGCGGCGACCTGCGGCGCATCGTCCAGGCCACCCCCGACACCGTCGAGCAGGTGACCGCCGACGTCGACGCGATCAAGAAACCGTTGCGCCGCTTGGAAACCCTCGGAGTGCCGGTGGCCGCTGCCATCAACGGCACGGCGCTCGGCGGCGGCATGGAACTCACGCTGGCCTGCCACCGCCGCTTCTGCGTCGACGACGACGCGATCAAGCTCGGCTTCCCCGAGGTGTCCTTCGGGCTGCTCACCGGCGCCGGGGGAGTCGCCCGCACGGTGCGGCTGCTCGGGCTGATGGCGGCGCTGCCGCTGCTCACCGAGGGCACCCGCATGAAGCCCGCCGAGGCGAAGGCCGCCGGGCTGATCCACGAGCTGACCCCCGACCGCGAGTCCCTTCTGGACGCCGCGCGGCGATGGGTGCTGTCGGACCCCGAACCGACCCAACCCTGGGACGCCAAGGGATACCGGATGCCCGGCGGCTCGCCCACCGACCCCGGATCCGGCCAGCTGCTGGCCGCCGCGCCCGCGATGCTGGTGGCCAAGACCCACCGCGCCTACCCCGCGCCCGAGAAGATCCTGGCCGCCGCCGTCGAGGGCGCCCAGGTCGACGTGGACACCGCGCTGGACATCGAGACGCGGTACTTCATCGAACTGGCCACCGGCCAGGTCTCCAAGAACATGATCAACGCGTTGTGGTTCCAGCTCAACGAGATCAACGGCGGGCGCTCCCGCCCCGAGGCGCCGAGGTCGAAGGTGTCCAAGGTGGGCGTGCTCGGCGCAGGCATGATGGGCGCCGGGATCGCCTACGTGTCGGCGTTCGCGGGCATCGACGTGGTGCTCAAGGACGTGTCGGCCGCCGCGGCCGCCAAGGGCAGGGACTTCGCGCGCATCACACTGGACAAACGCGTCTCCAGGGGCAGGATGGACGCCGCGGCCGCCGCGGCCGTCCTCGGGCGCATCACCCCGACCGCCGACGACGCCGACCTGGACGGCTGCGACCTGATCATCGAGGCGGTCTTCGAGAAGCGCTCCCTGAAGCTCCAGGTGCTGGCCGCCGCCGAGTCCCGGGCGCTGCCCGACGCCGTCATCGCCTCCAACACCTCGACCCTGCCGATCACCGGCCTGTCCGAGGGCGTCGGCGACCCCGAGCGCTTCATCGGCCTGCACTTCTTCTCGCCGGTGCACCGCATGCCTCTGGTGGAGATCATCCGCGGCCGGCGCACCTCCGACGCCACCCTGGCCCGCGCCTTCGACTACGTCCGCCAGATCAACAAGACCCCGATCGTGGTCAACGACAGCCGCGGCTTCTACACCTCTCGCTGCTTCGCCACCTACGCCCTGGAGGGCATCGCGATGGTCGCCGAGGGGGTGCCCGGCGCCCTGGTGGAGAACGTGGCGCGCCAGGCGGGCATGCCGGTGGGGCCGCTGGCGGTGTCCGACGAGGTCTCCATGACCCTGATGTGGGGCATCCACCAGCAGACCCGCTCCGACTTCGCCGCCGCGGGCAAGCAGGCCCCCGTCCACCCGGCGATGTCGATCGTGGACACCTTCGTCAACGAGCTGAAGCGCCCGGGCAAGGCCGCCGGCGCGGGCCTGTACGAATACCCCGCCGACGCCAAGAAGCACCTGTGGCCGGGCCTGGCCGAGCGCTACCTCAACGCCGACAATGGAGTGTCCGCATCGGACGTCCGCGACCGCCTGCTGTTCGTGCAGGCCCTGGAGGCGGTGCGCTGCGTGGAGGAGGACGTGGTCACCTCCACCGCCGACGCCAACCTGGGCAGCATCCTGGGCTGGGGCTACGCCCCCTGGTCGGGTGGCGTCCTGCAGTTCATCAACCAGTACGGCCTCAAGGAGTTCATCGCCCGCGCCGAGTACCTGGCCGAGCGCTACGGCGACCGCTTCGCCGTCCCCGAGCTCCTCCACGAGAAGGCGTCCAAGGGCGAGGAGTTCTAACCGAACCGGCGGCCCACGAACTTGACGTCCTTGTAGTGCTTGGTGAGGACGTCGGCCTGGTTTTGCAGCGACTCGGTGTCGGGGTCCCAGTATTCGGAGTGCCCCGAGGCGCCGTCGGTGGTGAAGCGCTGGCCGTTGAAGGACACGTCGACGGGGCTGTTGCCGTGCACCTCCAGGTAGCTGACCGGGTCGTTGCTGGCGGCGCCCGCCCAGAAGTGCTCCTTGGAGATATGTAGATCGCTGATGTCGTCGACCTTCGGGCCGTCGATGAAGCCGCGGCGATCGGGCGACTCGTTGCCCATGCCGGGGCTGCCCAGGACCACGATGTCGTCGGCGTTGAGCCCGTCGGGCTTTCCCTGGTGCCCCAGGGCGTCGGCGGTGCCGACCACGGTGGCCCCGTAGGAGTGTCCGATCACGACGGTGTGGCCCTTGCCGTTCTGGTGGGACGCGGCCAGCGCGTTGCTGAAGTCGCGCAGGTCGGGGGCCGCGGAGTCCGCGAACTCGGACAGGGCCGCGGCCGGGATGTTGTCGGGCGCGTCGTAGCCGAGCCACACGATCGTGGAGGTGGAACCGGAGTCCTTCTTCTCGGCGGCGTTTTGCAGATTGATCATGCGGTCCATGTCGCCGCCGATGTTGCCCAGGTTGGACCCGGTGCCCGGGACGAACACCGCGGTGTTGTTCGCCAGGTCGGGGTTGCCGATGGCGGCGATCACCTTGGCGTCCGGGCTGCCGTCCTTGCCGGGCGGGGTGTAACCCAGCAGGTAGACGCGCTTGTCGGCGGGACCCTTCTGGGACGCCTCGATGCGGTCCAGCAGCTTCTTGGCGCCCGCGGTGTCGTTGCCGCCGGCGGCGTCGGCGCGCAGCGTGATCATGTTGGCGGCGTCGCGGTCGGTGGCGGGGAGGCCGTTCATCGACCCGATCTTGCCGGGATACTTCTCGATGTACTGTCCCTTGTCGATCTCGGGGACGTTCTTCCACCACGCGGCGTTCTCCTCGGGCGACTTGCCCTTGGGCGGTTCGGGGACGTCCGCCTTCGGGCTTTGGGGGAACCCGGCCAGCGCGATCGCCTGGGGCTGGAGGCCGCGCACCGCCGCCGACGCCTTGTCGTCGGCCCTGCCCGCGGCGTCCACGGCCTCGCGCACCAGCTGCCCGGCCTTCTTCACCAGCGCCTGGTTGTGCTTGAAGTTCGCCTTGCCCTGGGGGGACGCCTTGTCGTACGGGCCCCATTTGTCGGTCTGCCACTCGTAGGTGATCTTGCCCGACCTGCCGTCCATCTTGGCGCCCTCGATGGACCTGACAATGGACTCCACGCGGTCGGTCTTGTGTTGTTGGGGCCGCAACGAACTCACCAGACTCAACGTCGAGTTGGCGACCTTTCCCAGGCTGTCGCGAATGTCGTCGAGTTTCGTGACGTGGTCGCGAATCGACTTCGCGGCGACCGCGGAATCCGCGCTCTTCCACACGCTCGGGATCTTGGCGCGATGCCCATTGAGCTGTTCCCCGTGCGTCTCGGCGCTGCGGGACATCGCCTTCAGGGACTTACCCCTGGCCTCCAAGGCATGGAGGTCCAATTTCTTGAGCTGGCCATAGTCCATTGTTACGTCCTCATGCAACAGACACTGACGGGGCGCGGGGATGCGTACTCACTTTCTGTGAAATTGTTATACCCGAAACAAAGTCATCGGCACAAGAGCTGATTTCGGCAAATGAATGAAACGTCCATAAGCCAATGTTCAACAAACCTCATTCATTGCGCAGCACCTCCGCGATCCGCAGCCGCGCCGCCCGGCGCGCCGGGAAGAACGCCCCGCACACCGCGACCACGATCCCGGTGGCGGCCAACAGCGACAGCGTCGGCGCGTCCCAGATCCGCGCCAGCGAGTCCGGGAAGTCGATCTGCGCCCTGGCCGAGGCCAGCGGCAGGACGAGGCGGTGCGCCAGCACCCCGAGACCCAGGCCCGCGGCGCCGCCGACCACGCCCAGCGCCACCATGGACGTCACCACCATCGACACGACCTGCCGGGGCGTCATCCCGACCGACTTGAGCATCCCGAGGTCCCGGCGGCGCTCGGCGATGTTGAGCACGACGGTGTGGAACACCCCGAGCGCCGCCACCACGCTGAGCATCAGGGCCAGCCCGGTGATCAGGCCGATGAGCGCGGCCACCGCCGACGCCACAGAATCGTCCACATTGGGTTCCACCCTCAGGTCCGCGGCGGCCTTGTGGACGGCCGCGCGATACTCGTCCACCGAGGTCCCCGAATCCAGGCCGACCTGGTACTGGATCGGGCCGGGGGCCTTGGTCGCGTGGAGGCGCTCGTAGGTGCCCCAGTCGGTGAGAATCGCGGCGTTGGCGCCGCCCATCACCTGCCCGACTATCCTCACCTCGGCGCGGGATCCGTTCAGCTCCACGGTGACCCGGTCGCCGACGTCGACGCCGCGCTGGTGCAGGAACGTCGAGGTGACCACTCCCTCGCCCGCCCCGTCGAACCAGCGCCCGGAGACCAGCTGTTGCCGATACCCGAGGGTGGAGGAGTCGCCGCGCAGGAAGTCGACCTCGGCGTCGTGGGAATACCCCACCAGCGCCAGGTTGGCCGTCAGCTCGGC
>NZ_DASQPW010000136.1:0-4452 GCF_035643755.1 Stackebrandtia sp.
CGCCGCCGTCGTCGCCGCGCCCGACCGCCGCGTGGT
Organism: Stackebrandtia sp.; assembly: GCF_035643755.1. Taxonomy (NCBI): domain Bacteria; kingdom Bacillati; phylum Actinomycetota; class Actinomycetes; order Glycomycetales; family Glycomycetaceae; genus Stackebrandtia; species Stackebrandtia sp. Next base: position 37 of record NZ_DASQPW010000136.1, read on the forward strand.
CGCCTGCACCGACGTGCTCGTGGAGGGCCGCCACTTCCGGCGCGACTGGTCGACCGCCACCGACGTGGGCCACAAGGCCGCCGCCGCCAACCTGGCCGACATCGCCGCCATGGGCGCGCGCCCCACCGCGCTGCTGGTCGGGCTGGCCATGCCCGACGACGTCGGGGTGTCGTGGGTGGAGGAGCTGGCGGACGGGCTGGCCGCCGAGGCCGCGCCGCTGGGCGCGGCGGTGGTCGGCGGCGACACCGTGATGGCGGGGGAGCTGAACATCTCGGTGACCGCGCTGGGGGACCTACAGGGAAGGCACCCGGTGACCCGGTCGGGGGCGCGGCCCGGCGACGTGCTGGCCATCGCGGGCCGGGTGGGCTGGGCCGCGGCCGGCACCACCATCCTGTCGCGGGGCTTCCGCTCGCCGGGAATCCTGGTGGCGGCGCACCGCCGCCCCGAGGTGCCGTACGACGCCGGGCCGCTGGCGAGCGTGCTGGGCGCCACCGCCATGATCGACGTCTCCGACGGGCTGATCGCCGACGTGGGGCACATCGCCGAGGCGTCGAACGTCGCCATCGACGTGGATTCGTCCCAACTGGACATACCCGAGGCGATGCGCAACGCCGGCCAGGCCATGGGTGTGGAACCGCTCACCTGGGTGCTGACCGGAGGCGAGGATCACGCCCTGGTGGCCAGCTTCCCGCCCGACGTGCTGCTGGGCGCGGACTGGCGGGTGATCGGGCGGGTCGACGCCGGCGACGGGGTCACCGTGGACGGGGCGGCCTACGACGGGCCCGGGGGCTGGGACCACTTCGCCTGAGGGCACGCAAAATGCCGCCAGGCGCTCGTCCCGGCGGCGTGCGTTCGTGGGGTCGTTAGCGGCTGACCTTGCCCGCCTTGAGGCAGGAGGTGCACACCTTGACGCGCTTGAGGTTGTCACCCGAGCCGGACGCCGCGCGCACGCTCTGCAGGTTGGGGTTCCAACGGCGGTTGGTCTTCTTCTTCGACCACGGCACGTTGTGGCCGAACCCGGGGCCCTTGCCGCAGACTTCGCATTTGCGGGACATGTGCTCGTACTCCTGGATGTGTTCACGCGCAAGGTGTTCACGCGCGGTGCTCTCACGGATTTTGGTGATGATGTTGTCGAGCGCTTCGCGGACAACTGGGCAACTGTACCCGACCGGCCGGGGGCGGGTCTGAGGTGGTCAGGCACAGTAGATTACTAAGCCAGCGCCCGCCCTTCTTCTTGAGAAAGCGACACACCGATGAGCTACCCGCCCCCACCCCCGCCCGGGAACGACGGATCGGGGTACGGACCCCCGAACCCGGGTTTCGATCCGACGGGGCAGCCGTATCAACCCGGCGGGTCGCCGCAGCCAGATCCGTACGCGCCGCAACCCGACCCGTACGCGCAGCCGTCCTATGACCCGAGCGCGCCGCAGTCGGGCATGCCGTACGACCCGAATGCCGCCTACGGCGCGCCGCCGATGAGCGGCATCCCGGCGTCGGGCCAGCCGTACCCGGGCCCGCCGATGCCGATGCGCCCGGCCAAGAGCGGACCGCCCGCCTGGGCGTTCATCGTCGGGGGAGTGGTGCTGGTCCTGGTGCTGGGGATCGTGGGCGCGATCGTTCTCATCAACAACGGCAAGGGCGACGACAGCGCCGATGACGACAGCTCCTCCTCCAGTTCCGAAAGCACGTCGGAGTCGGGCAACGACGACAGCGCCTCGCCCTCGGGCGACCTGATCACCGACCCCACCACGGGCCTGGGCTTCAAGCGGATCAGCACCTGGGCCGACGCTTCGGACCTGCTGTACGCCACCCCCGACCTGGTGGCCTCCAACGGCCAGACCCTGAGCACCGAGACCAACTGGCAGGCGATGTTCGCCGTCGGCGAGGTCGACTTGTCCAAGGTGGACTACAAGAGCACGGACGACCTGAAGTCGGTCGTCAAGAAGATCGCCAAGGACGTCGACAAGACCGACTACAACAAGACCAGCGGCGCCACCGATCCGCTGGACGGGCTGAAGCGGGACGGCAAGGCGAAGTACACCGACCTGAGCATCAGCGGCACCAAGGGCATCATGGCCACCTACACCCTCAAGTGGGACAAGTCCAACGGCCTGAAGGCCACCGGCGAGCACCTGGGGGTCGGCGTCATCGACATCGGCGGCGGAAAGCTGGCGGGTTTCGTCGTGTCCAACCCGTCCAACACCCCCGACTCGGAGGTCAAGAACACCTCGGACGCCCTGGACTCCCTGACCATCGCCTAAGAGGGAGGGGGCGCGGGCTGTTCGGATGAACTCGAGCTGTCGCCTGGACGACGTATGCTGCTGCGGGTACTTTTTCTACCGCAACAGTCGCGCATCCGTGACCGCGTTCTCGCCGAGAGCAGCGTTACCTCTTCCTCGAAAGTTGAGCGATGACCTACCCCCCGCAGCAGCCTGAAGACGGCTGGTCCGATCAGCAGGAACCGGAGCCGATCGACCCCTTCGCGCCGCAGCAGGGCAACCAGGGGCAGCCCGCGCCGCAGCAGGGCTACGGTCAGCCGCAACAGCCGCAATACCCGCCACAGCAGGGCTATCCGCAGCAGCCCGAGTACCCGCAGCAGCAGCCACAGCAGCCGTACCCGCCGCAGCAGCAGCCGCAGTACCCGCAACAGCCGTACCCGCAGGGCTATCCGCAGCAGGTTGACCAAAATGGCCAGCCGATCTACTACCCGCAGCAGCCCGCGCAGCCGGCGTACCCGCAGCACGAGGAACCGCCCACCGACCAGACCCAGTCGATCCCGCCGTCGCCGCACGACGAGCAGGGCACCCAGGTGATCGGCCAGCCGCCCGTCGTCCCGATGGAGCAGCCGTACTCGGCGGCGCCGGTGTCGGTCGACCCGGCCTCGGCCCAGCCGTACTCCGGACAGCCGTACTCGGCCCAGCCCTATTCGGCGCAGCCGTATTCGGCCCAACCGTTCTCGGCGCAGCCCTACTCCGGCGCGCCAGCGCCGGAGGCAGCAGCATGGCCCGGCGCGCCCGCCCAGCAGTCGGCGCCGCCCGGCGTCCCGGAGTCGCCGTTCGCGACCAGCCCGCAGGCGCAGCAGGTCAGCGGCCTGCCCGCGCCCGTCAGCGCCTCGCCCACCTCGTCCCAGCCGTGGGGCGGGGTCCCGGTGCCGCAGTTCGTCCCGAAGAAGCAGCGCAAGGGCCCGCCCGGCTGGCTGTACGTCGTGGGCGTCCTCGTCGTGGTGGCCGCGCTGGCCGTCGGCGGCGCCTTCTACTTCGGTTTCCTCGGCGGCGGCAAGCCCACCTCCGACGGCTCGGCGTCGCCGTCGGGCGACACCGGCTCGAAGTCGAAGTTCAAGTCGACGCTGATCACCGACGACACCTCGGGGCTCGGCTTCATGTCGCTGCCCAAGCCGTGGAAGAAGGCCGCCACCTCCGACGACGTCCCGCCCGGCTTCAAGAACGCCTACGGCCAGATCGCCCCGGTCGACGGCGACAAGGGCGTGCCCGGCCTGTTCCTGGTCGGCGAGGTGGACCGCAAGAAGGTCAAGTACAAGACCGTCAGCGGCGTCGACGAGACCGCCGCCCGCATGTCCGGGATGATCGACAAGGCGTTCTGGAAGGCGCCGTCGTCGAAGAAGGCGCTGGACGCCAGCGCCGACGGCACCCCCAGGACCAACTTCCTGAGGGTCGACGGCCACCGCGGCGCCTACGTGTCGTACCACGTGAAATGGGACTCGTCGTCCATGAAGGACCAGGGCGCCGATGTCTACGTCGGACTGTTCGACCTCCCCGAGTCCGGCAAGCTCGCCGGTTTCGTGGCGGCCGTGCCGCAGTCCCTGTCCAAGGACTACAAGCTCGACGTGGCCAACACGGTCATGACTTTGGAGTTCAAGTAACTGTCCTGACGCCTTGTCGTAACGAGTCGTTAAGCTCGTCTACTGTGCGACAGGTCGACCCACCCCACCATCCGCTGGAGGTACTGGACGCCCGGGGCGTGCGGCGCTGGTACGCGGCGAGCCTGGGGGTGCTGACCCTGCATCGCCGCACAGTGGACGAACTCAACGTCTTTCCGGTGCCCGACGGCGACACCGGCACCAACCTCGCCGCGACCCTGACCGCCGCCTGCGTCGCCCTGGAGGACCTGGACGACACGGCGCTGCTGCCCGAGATCACCCACCGCGCCGCCCGCGGCGCGCTCCTGGGGGCGCGCGGCAACTCCGGCGTGATCGTCGCCCAGATCCTGCGCGGCCTCGCCGACACCTGGGGCGTCGAGGCGGTGAACGCCGAGCGCCTCGCCGCGGGCCTGCGCCATGCCGCGCACAGCGCCAACGACGCGGTGGCCGCCCCGGCCGAGGGCACCATCCTCACCGTTGCCCGCGTGGCGTCCGAGACCGCCGGGCGCCACAGCGCGTCGTCGCTGGAGGCCGCGGTC
>NZ_DASQPW010000137.1:0-5597 GCF_035643755.1 Stackebrandtia sp.
TGTTCGCCCAGCGTCTTTCGGCACACTGAACGCCATGACGGACTTCACCACCCTTTACCGTGGCGGGCACATCCTCAGCCCCGCCTACCCGACCGCCACCGCGATGCTGGTCACCGGTGAGACGGTCAGCTGGCTGGGCACCGACGCCGACGCGCCGAGCGCCGACGAGACCGTCCAGCTGGACGGCTGCCTGGTCACCCCGGCGTTCGTGGACTCCCACGCCCACGTCAGCGGCACCGGCGGCGCGCTGCTCGGGCTCAACCTCTCCGAGACCCGTTCGGCCGCGGAGCTTCTCGACCTGGTGTCGGCGGTGGCGGACAAGCTGCCGCGCACCGCGGTGATCCTGGGCGCCGGCTTCGACGAGACCGAATGGGACACCCCGGAACTGCCGTCCGGCGAGACCCTGTCGCGGGCGGTGGGCGGCCGCCGCGCCTACCTGTCGCGCACCTGCGGGCACATCGGGATCGCCTCGGCGGCGCTGCTGCTCGACCGCCCCGACCTGGCCGCCCTGGAGGGTTACAGCGAGACCGGGGTGCTCACCCTGTACGCCCACCGGGCCGCCCGCGCCGCCGCCAACGCCGCCGTCCCCGAGACCCAGCGCACTGAGGCGCAGCGGGTCGCGCTGCGCCACGCCGCGTCGCTGGGGATCGCCGCCGTCGTCGAGTGCGGCACCCCCACCCCCGGCTCCAGCCTCGGCGAGGACGACTTCACGGGACTGTTGGCGCTGGCCGATTCCGGCGAGCCGCTGCCGCGGGTGTTCGGGTACTGGGGCGAGCTGAACGGCGCCGCCAAGGCCCGTGAGCTCGGCGCCCACGCCTGCGCCGGCGATCTGTCGGTGGACGGCTCGATCGGCGCCCACACCGCGGCGCTGCGCGAGCCCTACGCCGACGCCGACGTGCTGGGCCACGCCTACCTGTCGGCCGAGGACGTCGAGCAGCACATCATCAGCTGCGCCGGTCACGGCATGCAGGGCGGCTTCCACGCCATCGGCGACCAGGCCGTCACCAACGTGATCACCGGGATCGCCGCGGCGGCCCAAACCGTTGGGGTGGAGACGATCCGGGCTGGACGCCACCGGGTGGAACACGCGGAGATGCTCGACAAGCAGCTGATCGCCGGGTTCGTCGCCTTTGGACTGTACGCCAGCGTGCAGCCGGCCTTCGACGACCGCTGGGGCGGCACCGACGCCATGTACGCCACCCGGCTGGGCGTCGAGCGCTCCCTGGCCGCCAACCCCTTCGGCTCGCTGGCCGGGGTCGGGGTGCCGCTGGCGCTCGGCTCCGACAGCCCCGTCACCCCGCTGGACCCGTGGGGCGGGGTGCGGGCCGCCGTCAACCACCGCAATCCGTCCCAGGGGCTGACCCCCACCGCGGCGTTCGCCGCACACACCCGGGGCGGCTGGCGGGCCGTCGGCGACGACGAGGCCGGCGTGCTGACCCCGGGCGCCCCGGCCAGCCTCGCGGTGTGGGAACACCGCGCCGCCGGGCTGCCCGACGTGGCGAACGCCGCCGCGCCCCGCTGCCGCCGTACCGTCCACTCGGGAACCGTGATCTTCGACGAGGAGGCCCCATGAGCCCGGAAAACCGCAACCTGGCACGTCTGCCGCTGGACGACGCCACCATCGACCGGGCGCGCGGCCTCGCCCGGCGCGCCGGCCAGCCGGTCGTCGACATCGCCCAAAGCCACACCACCGTGGCCGTGGAGCGGGCGATGCTGCGACTGGCCGGGCTGGAGGGCGCCGACGCCGAGGGGATCCCCTGGGTGAACCGGCTGGTCGACGCCGTGCGCGCCGACGTCGGCATCTCCCACGGCGTCGCGCTGCCGATCTTCCACGCGCTGGTCGCCGACGACCACCAGGACCTCACGCTGCTGGCGCACAAGGCAGCGTCGGGATCGCTGCACTTCGAGCTCCCGTCCGAAAAGGACGCCGGGGCGGCCCGGGCCGCGGCGCGGTCGGCGGTGTCCGGCGGCATCGCCCGGATGGACGCCAAGCGCGCCGAGCGCGACGCCATGGTCTCCGAGATCGGCGATCCGCCGCAGCGACCCTGGATCTACCTCATCGTGGCCACCGGCGACATCTACGAGGACATCCCCCAGGCCCAGGCCGCGGCCCGCGCCGGCGCCGACGTCATCGCGGTGATCCGCTCCACCGGACAGTCCCTGTTGGACTATGTGCCGGAGGGCGCCACCCGCGAGGGCTTCGCCGGCACCTACGCCACCGGCGAGAACTTCCGGCTGATGCGCGCGGCCCTCGACGAGACGTCCCGGGAACTGGGACGCTACGTGCGGCTGTGCAACTACGCCTCGGGCCTGTGCATGCCGGAGATCGCGGCGCTGGCGGGCATGCACCGCCTCGACATGATGCTCAACGACTCCATGTACGGCATCCTGTTCCGCGACATCAACCCGATCCGCACCTTTGTGGACCAGCGCCTGTCGCGCCAGATCCACGCCCGCGCCGGCATCATCATCAACACCGGCGAGGACAACTACCTCACCACCGCCGACGCCGTGGAGGCCGCGCACACCGTCACGGTCTCCCAGCTGCTCAACGAGTTCTTCGCCCACGAGGCGGGCCTGCCCGACGCGCTGCTGGGTCTGGGCCACGCCTTCGAGATCAACCCGGACTTGGCCGACTCCTTCCGCATGGAGCTGGCCCACGCCATGCTGGCCCGCCAGCTGTTCCCGGACGCGCCGCTGAAGTGGATGCCGCCCACCCGCCACATGACCGGGGATGTGTTCCGCGGCAACCTGTTGGACGGCTTCTTCAACCTGGCTGGCGCCATGACCGGGCAGGGCATCCTGCTGGTGGGCATGATGACCGAGGCGGTGGTCACCCCGTGGCTGTCCGACCGCGACGTCGCGCTGCAAAACGTCCGCTACGTGCTCAACGCCTGCGGCGGGCTCACCGAGGACTTCCACCCGCCGGCCGACGGCTTCATCGCCAACCGGGCCCGGCAGGTGCTCGGCGAGGCCGTCGATCTGCTGGAGAAGATCGTCGACGACGGGCTGCTCAACGCCATCGCCGACGGCACCTTCGGCATCATGAAGCGCCCCGCCGACGGCGGGCGCGGCCTGGACGGCGTGGAACAGCACGCCGACGACTACTACAACCCGGCCTCCGAACTGCTGGAGGCCGGACAGTCCAAGGAGGAGCGATGAGCCGGATCGTCCGCCCGTACGGCGACACCACCGGGGACGGCATGGTGCAGCTGTCCTTCACGCTGCCGGTGCCGCACGACAAGCGCTCCGAGGGCGCCGCGGTGCAGCTCGCGTCCAAGATGGGCATGGAGCCGGCGATGGTGGTGCACGCCAAGCAGATGGGGGAGTCGCACACCTTCTTCGTCGTCTACGGTTCGGCCAAGCACCTGGTCAATCTGGACGACGTGAACGTGGTGGAGCGCGACTATCCGCTGTTGTCGTCGAAGGAGACCAACGCGATCATCGCCGAGCACCTGGGCCGCAAGGTGACGGTGGTGGGCGCCTGCATCGGCACCGACGCCCACACCGTGGGCATCGACGCGATCCTCAACATCAAGGGGTTCGCGGGGGAGAAGGGCCTGGAGTACTACCGGCAGTTGCGGGTGGTCAACCTGGGCGCCCAGGTGGCCGTGCCGGACCTGGTGAACCGGGCCATCGACGAGGAGGCCGACGCGGTGCTGGTGTCGCAGGTCGTGACGCAGCGCGACGCGCACCTGCACAACACCCGCGAGCTGTCGGCGGCGATGCGCGAGGCGCTGCCCCCCGACAAGCGTCCACTGTTGATCATTGGCGGTCCGCGTTTCGACGAGACCCAGTCCGCCGAACTCGGAGTCGACCGGATCTTCAGCCGCGGCACCACCCCGGCCGACGTCGCGTCGTACATTGTCCACCGTCTCATCTCGAGCAAGGAGCCCGTTTCGTGAGCGCCCACGAAGGACTCACCGTCACCCATCGCCGGTACGTCTCCTACGACCACGCCCACTACGCCGGGAACCTCGTGGACGGGGCCTACGGGCTGGGGCTGTTCGGGGACGTGGCCACCGAGGTGTGCGTGCGGGCCGACGGGGACGAGGGGCTGTTCGCGTCCTATTCGGACGTCCAGTTCAGGCAGCCGGTGCGCGCCGGCGACGTCGTGGAGGCCACCGCCGTGATCACCCGCGTCGGTAAACGCAGCCGCACCATCGACTTCACGCTGCGCGTGGTGTGCCGGGGCCGCGCCGATCGCGGCGAGTCCGCCGCCGAGACGCTGACCGAGCCGATCGTGGCCACCACCGCGACCGGCACCGTGGTCGTGCCGCCGACATGACGGGCGCGGCCATCGTCTGCGCCGACGTCGGCTCCACCTACACCAAGGTCGCCGCGGTCGACGCCGAGACCGGTCGCTGGTACGGAAACGCCACGCACCGCACCACCATCGACCCCGACGTGATGGACGGCCTGGGAGCCGCCCGCACCGAGGTCGAATCCCTGCTGCCGCAAGGCGTCGAGGTCGCCGAGCTGCGGGTGTGCTCGTCGGCGGGGGGCGGGCTGCGGCTGGGCGTGGTGGGCAACGAGCCGCTGGTGACCGCCACCGCCGCGCACCGCGCCGGGCTGTCGGCGGGCGCCCGCGTGGTGTCCATCATGGCCGGCGACTTCGGGGAGTCGGACCTGGGCGAGCTGGCCGAAACCGCGCCCGACATCGTGCTGCTGGCGGGCGGTACCGACGGCGGCGACGCCACCGTCCTCATCGAACACGCCGAGATCCTGGCGCGAGCGTCCGCGGGGGACGAACGGCTGCGGGTCCCCGTGGTGCTGGCCGGAAACCGCGACGCGCGGGACACCGTGGCCGCGATCCTGGCGGGCGCCGATCTTCCTGTCATGCCCGTCGACAACGTGCTGCCCCGCATCGGACAGCTCAACCCCGCACCCGCCCGATCCGCGCTGCGCGAAGCGTTCCTGAGCCACGTCATCGCGGGAAAACACCTGTCACATCGGGAATCCTTTGCGGCCCTAGTACGCTCGGCAACCCCCGACACCGTTCTGTCCGGAGTGGAGACTCTCGCCGACGGTCACGGCGACATACCCGCCCGCGGCGACCTGGTCGTCGTCGACGTGGGCGGCGCCACCACCGACGTCTACTCCGTCCTGACCCCCGACGCCGAGCGCTCCGGCCCCCGCCGCGAGGTCGCCGGGACCGCGTGGCGTTCGCGCACCGTCGAGGGCGACCTCGGCATGCGCCACACCGCGCCCGGCATCGTGACGGCCGCCGCCGACGAGAACCTGCTGCTCCCCGGCGAAGCAGACCCCCTGGCCGCCGCCGCGGCCCGCCGCGCCGCCGCACCCGGGTGGCTACCCGAAACCCCCGACGACGTCGCCTGCGACCTGCGCCTCACCGGGCTGGCCATCACCATCGCGATGCGCCGCCACTGCCGCGGCGAGCGCCTCGGCGGCCCCGGCGCCCCCCTGCGCGGCGGCAAGGATCTGCGCGCCGTCACGCTCGTCGTGGGATCCGGTGGCGTGCTTCGACACCACGGCGACGCGGCACTGGACACAGTGGCCCGCGCGGTCAACGCCGACACCGCGGGCGGCTACCCGCTTCCCCGCAATCCAATGATGGTCATCGATACGTCTTATGC
>NZ_DASQPW010000138.1:0-12310 GCF_035643755.1 Stackebrandtia sp.
GCGCCTCGCTGTTGGTGCGCCACGGCGTCCCGGCGGCGGACCAGCGCTCGGTGGCGGCGTCGCGGGCCCGCCTGACCCGGGCGGCGATCGCCCCGGAGGCCTCCGGGGCCGCGTCGTCGGACAGCAGCGCCCAGGCCGATACCGGCGCCATCTCCAGCCGAATGTCGACGCGGTCCAGCAGCGGCCCCGACAGCCGACCCAGGTAGCGGCGGCGCTGCATGGGGGTGCACGTACACGCGCCGTGCCCGCCGACCCCGCACGGGCACGGATTGGCCGCCAGCACCAGCTGGACCCGCGCGGGAAAGCGGGCGGTGGAGCGGGAACGGGAGATCAGCACCTCGCCGCGCTCCAGGGGTTGGCGCAGCGAATCGAGCACCTCGCGGCGGGCCTCGGGGCACTCGTCCAGAAACAGGACCCCGTTGTGCGCCAAGGAGACCGCGCCGGGGCGCAGCGGATAGGTGCCGCCGCCGACCATGGCGGGCATGGTCGCCGAGTGATGCGGCGCCGAGAACGGCGGGTGCCGCAGCAGGACGGAGGAGCCGGTGGGCAGCATCCCGGCGATGGAGTGCAGCGCGGTGGTCTCCAGCGCCGCCGCGTCGCCCAGCGGCGGCAGGATGGACGGCAGCCGCTCGGCCAGCATGGTCTTGCCGGCGCCGGGCGGGCCGACCATGAACACGTGATGGCCGCCGGCCGCGGCCACCTCGATGGCGCGCCGCGCCGCCTCCTGGCCGATCACGTCGGCCATGTCCGGCAGGTCCACGGGGGCGGGAGGGGCCGGCGCGGGTTCGGCGCGTTCCAGCTCCACCTCGCCGCGCAGGAAGGCCAGCACCTCCGACAGGGACCTGGCGCCGTGGGTCCGCATGCCCGTCACCACGGCGGCCTCGCCGAGGTTGTCCGCCGGGACGACCGCCTCGCTCAGCCCGTGGTCGCGCCCGGCCATCAGCGCGGGCAGCACCCCGCGCACCGGACGCACCTGCCCGTCCAAACCCAACTCGCCCAACAACACCAGCCCCCGCAGCCGCCGCGCCGGGACCAGCTCGACGGCCGCCAACAGGGCAGCGGCGATCGCCACGTCGCAGGCCGATCCCGACTTCGGCAGCGAGGCGGGCAGCAGGTTGAGCACGACCCGCCCGTCGGGCCAGCGGATGCCGGTGTTCTCCACCGCGGAGCGCACCCGGACCTTCGCCTGTTGGAGCGCGGTGTCGGCCAGCCCGGTGAGGGCCACGCACGGCAGGCCGTTGCCGACGTGCGCCTCCACGGTCACCCGGTCCCCGCGCAGCCCGGACAGGCACACGCTGGTGCTGTGGCAATAGGGCATCACACGACCCCCCGCCGGTGGTCGATGGACGCCGTCCCGTCCGGGCCGACGAGGACGCACACCGCGTCGATGCGCATCCGCCGCCACGCGCGCCGACTCTCGTTGCGCCACAACAGCGCCAGCTCCCGCACCCGCCGCGCCTTGTCGGCGTCGATCGCGGCGGCCGGGGTGCCGCACCGCACCGAGCGCCGGGTCTTCACCTCGCAGACGACGACCGTGGCGCCCCGGGCGGCGACGATGTCGAGTTCCCCCGACCGGCACCGCCAGTTGCGCGCCACGATGCGCATCCCGTCGCGCCGCAGGTGCGCGGCGGCGAGCTCCTCGCCGAGCGCCCCGAGCTCCCGTCGGTCTTTCACGTGCGCCATGGTCACCTCCAATGTGAATTCGGCACTGCCGATGCGAACTACACTGATCGCATGCCCGAAAGCGGTGCGGGAACACCGGACGACGAGCAGGCGCCCGTCTCCCTCCCGCCTGCCCTTGTGGACGCGTTGGACGGCTTCGCCGACCATCTCGCCCACGAACGCGGTCGCCGCGCCCACACGGTGCGCGCGTATCGCTCCGATATCCGTTCCCTGCTGGAACACGCCGCCGCCTCCGGCTCCGCCGATCTGTCCGCGATGGACATCTCGGTGCTGCGCGGGTGGCTCACCCGGTTGCGGCTGGACGGACTCGCCCGCACCTCGCTGGCGCGCAAGGTCGCCGCGGCGCGGGCCTTCACCGCCTGGGCCCATCGCCAACAGCTGCTGAGCGCCGACCCCGGCGTCCGGCTCGTCGGGCCCTCGGTGCCCCGCAACCCGCCCGAGGTGCTGCGCGACGACCAGGCCGCGACCCTGGCCGGCGCCGTCGCGGCCGACCCCACCCCGCTCGGCCTGCGCGACCGGGCGGTGATCGAGCTGCTGTACGCCACCGCGGTGCGGGTCAGCGAGCTGTGCGGCCTCGACTTGTCCTCGGTGGACAGATCGCGCAACGTGGTGCGGGTGCTCGGCAAGGGCGGCAAGGAGCGCGTGGTCCCCTTCGGAATCCCGGCGGCCCGCGCCCTCGACGCCTATCTGGACGCGGGCCGGCCCTCACTGGCCACAGGGGACAGCCGCGAGGCCCTGCTGCTGGGGGCCAGGGGCGGGCGGTTGCACCCGAACTCGGTGCGCCGGCTGCTGCGCGACTGGCTGGCCAGAACGGGTATGCCATCACTCACACCCCATGGACTTCGGCACACCGCGGCGACACACTTGCTCGATGGTGGCGCCGACCTGCGCAGCGTTCAGGAAATGCTGGGCCACGCATCGATCGACACCACCCAGATCTACACCCACGTGAGTGCCGAACGCCTGCGCGGCGCCTTCGAACAGGCCCACCCCCGCGCCTGAAGTCCAAGGAGCACAGATGACGGAGCCCGCCCCGCCCCCGCCGATCCCCGCGGCCCGGTCCCTGTTCACCCTCGACCCCGCCATGACCAACCTCAACCACGGCTCGGTCGGCGCGGTGCCCCTGCCGGTGCGCCACGCCCACCAGCGGATCACCGACGAGCTGGAGGCCGACCCGCGCGGGTTCTTCAAGCAGCGCGTCGCGCGGGTCACCGCCGCCCGGGCGGCCGCCTGCGAGTTCCTCGACCTGCCGCTCCACACCACGGCGCTGGTGAAGAACATCGCCACCGGCACCGCCCAGGTGCTCAAGAACCTCGACCTGGCCGCCGGGGACGAGGTCATCACCACCGACCACGGCTACGGCTCGGTCGGCTTCAACGTCGACGCCTACGCCCGGCACGACGGCGTCGTGCACAAGGTGGCGCCGGTTCCCCTCAACCCCACCGAAACCGACCTCATCGACGCCGTCGACGCCCTGATCACCGACCGCACCCGGCTGGTGATCTGCGACCACATCACCTCGGCCACCGCGCGGCTGTTCCCCGTGGCGGCCCTGTCGCGGCGGCTGCGCGAGCGCGGCGTCCCGCTGCTGGTCGACGCCGCCCACGCCCCCGGCCACGTCACCCCCGACGTCGCCGCCATCGGCGCCGACTTCTGGATCGGCAACCTCCACAAGTGGCTGTTCGCGCCGCGCGGCACCGCCGTGCTGTCGGTGTCCGAGGAATGGGCGCCGCGGATGCGCCCGCTCATGGAGTCCTGGGAACACGAGTCCGGCTTCCCGGTGTCCACCGAGTTCAACGGCACCGACGACTTCACCGGCTGGCTCGCCAGCACCGCCGCCATCGGGCTCATGCGCGACCTCGGGCCGCGGCGGGTGCGCGAACACAACAGCCGGCTCGCCCAGTACGGGCAGGCCGTGCTGGCCAAGGCTCTGGGCGTCGGCATCGACGACCCCGAACCCAGCCCGCTGGGCATGCGGCTGGTGCGCCTTCCCGAGGGCATGGGCACGACCCAGGCCCACACCGACCGGATCGAAAACGCGATCCGCGCCGAACTGTCCACCGAGCTGGCCGTGTGCTGCTTCAACGGCGTCGGCGTGATGCGGGTGGCCGCCCAGATCTACAACGCCCCCGCCGACTACGAGCGGCTCGCCGAGCGGCTCCCGGGCTTCCTCGAAACGCTGCGCTGAGGCGGGTTCTCGGCCCGGCCGCGGCAGCAGTCGCACCCGCCCGGCGCCCAGGAGGGACAGCGGATCGAGATAGCGTTCCCCGTCGCGCAACCCCCAGTGCAGGCAGGCGTCCGCCCGACAGCCCGGATGCCCCGGCTCCAGCCGACCGATCGGCTGCCCGGCGACCACCCGGCCGCCGCGACTCACCGCGGCGTCCACCGGTTCGTAGGTGGTGCGCCGGTGTGGCCCGTGGTCGATGCTCACCACGCCCCGACCGGCGACGCGACCCGCGAACGCCACGGTGCCGTCGCCGGCCGCGAACACCTGCTGCCCCGCCGCACCCCGCAGGTCCACGCCCCGGTGCCCGGCGCCCCATCGCTGCGCCGGGGCCCGGAACCGGTTGACGACCACGGGCGGCTGCAACGGCCACACGAAGGCCGGGCGCCCCGTGACCCGCGGGGCATCGGACGCCGACACCGTCCCCAGACCCAAGAGCGGCAGCACGAGCCCGACGACGACGCCGATGGCCACGATCCGAATCACTTCCATGCCGCCATGCTGCGCGCCCCGCCCCCGCCCCGTCCGCCCCACAACCGAGACCTGTGGATAACCCCCACCATGTGGAAAAACCACAATGGACTCAGGTGGCCGATTCCGCGCCGCGCCCGTATGATCCATGCGGCGCCGGCACCGTGTAGCGTGCCGACGGGGGTCAGGAAGGTCGCCTCAATTCCCTCAAAGGAGACGTTTCCCCATGACAGACAGGCATCAGAACTACCCGGACAGCACCGGCGCCCGCTGGGACGGCACCGCCTCCGGACGGCGACCGGCCTCCACCGACCGGCCCGCGTTCCTCGACCGCACCGAGCCGATGAGCCAGCAGGAACGCGACGCGCACTCCCCGGACGGCGCGCTCGACAGCGCCCCCGGCAGCACCTCCCGGCTGCCGTCGCAGAGCCGTCCCGACGCCGCGCCGCTGCCGCAGCAGTCGGACCCGGCCGCGCCGATCAGCCAGCAGTGGCAGATGAGCGCCCCCGCCGAGCTCGGCGGCGATCCGGAACTCGCCGCCGCCTCCGGCTTCGACCCCGGGACCGACAACCGCACCCCGCCGCCCGCCGCGGCCGTGCCGCAGCAACAGATCCCGCCGCACGCCACCACCCCGCCGCCGGCGGTCCACCAGCAGCAGGCCGCCGAGCCCGCCACCAACCTCAACGAACCCACCCAGCTGCACAACCCGGTCTCCGCGCCCTCCCAACAGCGCGGACGCGCCTACCCCTCGCAGGTCGCCGACGGCGTGTACAAGCGCAGCCGCCCCGGCCTCAGCGCCGCCGTGGTGTTCGGCGCGATCGCCGTGGCCGTCGTCATCGTCTACATGATGTTGCGTACCTTCGCGTCCAACCAGTACGACCCGTCGGTCATGGTGTCGGGCAGCTTCGCGCTGGCCGGCCTGCCCCTCACCGTCTCCGGCCTGCTGCCGCTGCTGGGCGGCGGCCCCGGCCCCGAGGACCGCAACGCGATCCTGCGCGCGCCCTACGTCCTGCTGGCCACCGGGCTGGTTCTGCTGCTCGCCGCCGGAATGGCGGCCTGAGACACCACCGGTACACAGCTGCGTGTAACCCCGGTACGCCGCGTACACTGGTCGACCGGCGGCCATCAACGGTGGCTGACTATCGCGTGCTCGCCTGTGCCCCGCACGGCGCACGGCGTCCCACCCCGGTCCGGTCCACGTGGCACCGGCCTGCAACGGACGTTCGCGGCGAGCACCAGGCGCGGGACGGCAAGGTGAACGCCGTTTCGCGAACAACCAGGGAAGCGCGCCCACCGGCCCCAAACCGGCGCGCGCTGATAGGAAAGGAAAACCAGGCAGTGCCTGTTGTCAGCATGCGCCAGCTGCTCGAAAGCGGCGTCCACTTCGGTCACCAGACCCGTCGGTGGAATCCGAAGATGAAGCGATTCATCCTCACTGAGCGCAACGGGATCTACGTGATCGACCTGCGCCAGACCCTCGACTACATCTCCAAGTCCTACGACTACATCAAGAACGTTGTGGCCGAGGGCGGCTCGATCATGTTCGTGGGCACCAAGAAGCAGGCCCAGGAGGCCATCGCCGAGCAGGCCCAGCGCGTCGGCATGCCCTACGTGAACTACCGCTGGTTGGGCGGGATGCTCACCAACTTCCAGACCATCTTCAAGCGTCTGCAGCGCCTCAAGGAGCTGGAGATCCTCGAGCAGTCCGACAACGCCAAGGAAGGCCGGACGAAGAAGGAACTCCTCCAGCTGATGCGGGAGAAGGACAAGCTCGCCCGCACCCTCGGCGGTCTGCGCGACATGACGAAGCTCCCGTCGGCGATCTGGGTCGTCGACACCAAGAAGGAGCACATCGCCGTCGACGAGGCCCGCAAGCTGGGCATCCCCGTCGTGGCCATTCTGGACACCAACTGCGACCCGGACGAGGTCGACTACCCGGTGCCGGGCAACGACGACGCAATCCGCGCCGCCGCCCTGCTCACTCGCGTGGTCGCCGACGCCGTGGCCGACGGGCTGATCGCCCGCTCCAGCAAGTCCGACAAGAGCGACGACAAGCCGGGCGCCACCGGCGGCGACGCCGCCGAGCCGCTGGCCGAGTGGGAGAAGGAGCTGCTCACCCGCTCCGACTCCGGCGGCGCGAGCGAGGGCGCCCACGCCGAGACCGCGGCCGAGGCCAAGGTCGAGGAGACCCAGGCCGTCGCCGAGGTCGAGGCCGAGGTTGAGGCCGAGGCCAAGCCCGAGGTTGAGGCCAAGCCCGAGACCACCGGCGAGACCACCGGCGAAGCCACCGCCTGAAGTTTTCGACGGGTGCGCGGTGACAGCGCCGCGCACCCCACAAACGACCCGACACGAGTTTCGAGTGGAAAGTAGACATGGCAACAATTACCGCTTCTGACATCAAGCGGCTCCGGGAGCTCACCGGCGCCGGAATGATGGACGTCAAGAAGGCCCTCACCGAGGCCGACGGCGACTTCGACGCCGCCGTCGAGGCGCTGCGGGTCAAGGGCGCCAAGGACGTCAACAAGCGAGCCGGACGGGTCGCCGCCAACGGCCTGGTCGCCCAGTCGGGCAACGCGCTGCTGGAGCTCAACTGCGAGACCGACTTCGTCGCCAAGAACGGAAACTTCATCGAGTTGGCCCAGTCGCTCGTGGAGCACGTCGCGGCCACCAAGCCCGGATCGGTGGAGGAGTTCCTGTCCAGCCAGCTCGACGGCAAGACCGTCGCCGACCTGGTGGCCGAGGAGTCGGCGAAGATCGGCGAGAAGCTGGTGGTCAACCGCCTGGCCGTGGTCGACGGTGACGTCGCCGTCTACATGCACCGCAAGGACCCCGACCTGCCCCCGCAGGTGGGCGTGATCGTCGCCTTCACCGGCGACGCCGACGCCGCGCGCGGCGCGGGCATGCAGATCGCCGCGATGCGCCCGCGCTACCTGAAGCGCGAGGAGGTGGCCGCCGACATCGTCGAGTCCGAGCGCCGGGTCGCCGAGCAGACCGCGCGCGAGGAGGGCAAGCCCGAAAAGGCGATCGAGAAGATCGTCGAGGGCAAGGTCAACGCCTACTACAAGGACTTCGTCCTGCTGGACCAGATGTCGGTGACCGACAACAAGAAGCCGGTCGCCAAGGTACTCGAGGAGGCGGGCACCGCGGTGACCGCTTTCGCCCGGTTCGAGGTCGGGCAGGAATAGGTCGCGGCGCGACAGTCGATCGGGGGCCGGCGGATGGTGGAACACCAGCCGTCAGGCCCCATTTTCATAGGCGGCACAAGCCCAATCGGAGGAGAAGCCATGAGCGACGGCGAGCGACGACAGTATCGCCGAGTGGTCCTGAAACTGTCCGGCGAGGTGTTCGGCGGCGGCGAGGTCGGCGTCGACCCCGACGTGGTCGCGGGCATCGCTGCGCAGATCACCAAGGCCAGCAAGTCCGGCGTTCAGATCGCCGTGGTCGTGGGCGGGGGCAACTTCTTCCGGGGCGCCGAACTGCAACGGCGCGGCATGGAACGCAGCCGCGCCGACTACATGGGGATGCTGGGCACCGTCATGAACTGCCTGGCGCTACAGGACTTCCTGGAGAAGGAGGGCGTGGAGACCCGGGTCCAGACCGCCATCACCATGGCGCAGGTCGCCGAGGCGTACATCCCGCGCAAGGCCATGCGCCACCTCGACAAGGGCCGCGTCGTGATCTTCGGCGCGGGCGCCGGGATGCCGTACTTCTCCACCGACACCGTCTCGGCGCAGCGGGCCCTGGAGATCAAGGCCGACATCGTCCTGATGAGCAAGAACGGCGTGGACGCGGTGTACACCGCCGACCCCCGCAAGGACCCCACCGCGCGCCGCCTGGAGCGGCTCACCTTCGACGACGCCCTGCAGCGTCGGCTTCGCATCATGGACCAGGCCGCGTTCAGCCTCTGCCAGGAGAACGATCTGCCGATGCTGGTGTTCGGCGCTGAGGGCACCGACTCGATCGCCCGCGCCCTGGTCGGCGAGCGCATCGGCACCCTCATCACCTCCGAGGGCCAGTGACGCCACGGCCTGTCAGGGACCCACGTGGGTGCGGGCTGCGGACATGAAACCATGAGACCACAGCGGTGCCCGTCCGAAGATTGTGAGAAGTTACCGTGATCGATGAGACCCTCTTCGACACCGAAGAGAAAATGGACACCTCGATCGAGCACGCCAAAGAGGAGTTCGCGGCGATTCGCACCGGACGCGCCTCCGCGGCGATGTTCTCCAAGATCCTGGTGGACTACTACGGATCGCCGACCCCGCTGCCTCAGCTGGCGTCCATCGCTGTGCCCGAACCGCGCATGGTGATCATCAAGCCGTACGACCTCTCCCAGACCGACGCGCTGGAGCGCGCCATCCGGGACTCCGACCTCGGCGTCAACCCGAACAACGAGGGCAGCCAGCTGCGGCTGTTCCTGCCGCAGATGACCGAGGAGCGCCGCCGCGAGATGATCAAGGTGGCTCGCCACAAGGGCGAGGAGTCCAAGATCGCCGTGCGCAACGTCCGGCGCAAGTGCAAGGAGGAGCTCGAGCGGTTGATCAGCGACGGAGAGGTCGGGGAGGACGAGGGCCGCCGCGCCGAGAAGGACCTGGACGAGATGACCCAGCGCTACGTGAAGGTCATCGACGATCTGGTGTCCCACAAGGAATCCGAGCTACTCGAAATCTGATGGGACGCCACAACACCTCGTCGCCGGGCGGTCCCCGCCCGAGCGCGGAACCACCTCACCCCAACCGGCGCTCTCCCGGGCCGGGCCCCGGCCAACCCGACAACGCCGTCGAACGCGTCGCCCCGCGGGAGGCCGCCGCCTGGCAGACGCAACCCGAGCCGCCCCCGTCGGGCGGCAAGGCCGGGCGCAATCTGCCGCTGGCCATCGCGGTCGGCCTGGTGCTGGGCGCCGTGGTGCTGGCGTCGCTTCTGGTGTACCGCCAGGCGTTCGCCGGCGTCATCGTCGTGGCCGTGGGCATCGGCGTGTGGGAGCTCGGCCAGGCCATGCGCTCCAAGGACATCGCGGTGCCCACCTGGACGCTGATCGGCTGCGGCGTGGGCATGCTGGGCCTCACCTGGTTCGGCGGCCCCGACATGCTGGCGCTCGGCATGGGCCTCACCGTCATGGTGCTGGTGGTGTGGCGGCTGGCCGACGGCGCCACCGGATACCACGTGGACCTCCCCGCCTCGGTACTGGTGGCCACCTACGTCCCGTTCCTGGGCGGCTTCGCGGTGTTGATGCTGCAACCCGACGACGGTCACCTTCGCATCATCGTGACGCTTGCCACGGTGGTGCTCAGCGACACCGGCGGATACATCGCCGGGGTACTGATCGGCAGGCACCCGATGGCGCCGAGGATCAGCCCCAAGAAGTCGTGGGAGGGCATGGCCGGATCGCTGCTGGCCTGCGCAATCGGTGGCGCCATCATGCTGCAGTTGATGTTCGGCGTCGAGTGGTGGAAGGGCGCCGTCTTCGGCGCCACGATCGCGATCGCCGCGACCCTCGGCGACCTGACAGAGTCCTTGATCAAACGTGATCTCGGTATCAAGGACATGAGCCGTCTGATCCCCGGACACGGCGGTTTGATGGACCGGCTGGACTCGATCCTGCTGGCCCTGCCGGTGGCATTCGCCTGGTTGGCGTACCTGGCACCGGTGACATCCTGACCCGTCGGCACGGTTTCACCGCGTCCGCGTGATTCCGTGCCTATCTTGCGTGTTCATCTTGTTGGGCATGCAAGACTGGAATTTAGTTATGACCACGCCTGTACTGAAACTGACCCCGACACGGACCGGCAAGATGCCTCCGCGTCACTTCGCTGACCTCACCATGAGCCAGCGGCGTGAAGCCGTGACCGCCCTGGGCGAACCGGCCTTCCGCGCCAAGCAGCTGTCTCAGCAATACTTCGGACGACACGAGACCGATGTCGCCGCCATGACGGACCTGCCGCGATCCTCCCGGCCGGCCATCGCCGAGGCGCTGTTTCCGTCTCTGCTCACCCCCGTG
Source organism: Stackebrandtia sp. (assembly GCF_035643755.1). NCBI lineage: Bacteria > Bacillati > Actinomycetota > Actinomycetes > Glycomycetales > Glycomycetaceae > Stackebrandtia > Stackebrandtia sp. Next base: position 10,377 of record NZ_DASQPW010000138.1, read on the forward strand.
ACCCAGAACGAGTGCGACAACGGCACCACGCGCAAGACGCTGTGGCGCCTGCACGATGGGTCCCTTGTGGAGAGCGTGCTGATGGGCTATCCGGGCCGCGCGACGGTGTGCGTCTCCTCACAAGCAGGCTGTGGCATGGCCTGTCCGTTCTGTGCGACAGGTCAAGGCGGCCTGACGCGTAACATGTCGACCGCCGAAATCGTTGAACAAGTGGTTAGCGCCGCTCGCCTCTCTGAACAGGCCGACCTCGGCCGGTTGTCCCACGTGGTTTTCATGGGAATGGGGGAGCCGCTGGCCAACTACACCCGGTTGGTGGCCGCGCTACGGCGGGTCACCGAGCCGGCCCCCGACGGCCTCGGGTTGTCGGCTCGGCACATCACGGTGTCAACCGTTGGTCTGGTTCCGGCCATTCGGAGGTTGACGGATGAAGATATGTCGGTGACGCTGGCAGTGTCGCTGCATGCTCCAGATGATGAGCTGCGCGACGAACTCGTGCCAATAAACAACCGATGGAAGGTCGCCGAAGTGTTGGACGCCGCATGGGAATATGCCAGGCGTACCGGGCGACGTGTGTCGATTGAATACGCGATGATTCGGGATGTCAACGATCAGCCATGGAGGGCTGATCTGCTCGGGCGGCTCCTCAAGGGGAAGCTCGCCCACGTCAATCTGATCCCGTTGAATCCCACACCGGGGAGCCGCTGGGACGCCAGCCCGAAGCCGGTCGAGCGCGAGTTCGTGTCCCGCTTGCGGGCGGCGGGCATCGCGACCACCGTGCGGGACACCAGGGGCAGGGAAATCGACGGGGCGTGTGGCCAGTTGGCAGCGACGCAGCGGGCCGCTCCGTCAGACGATGGGACGGAGCATGTGGCCCACGAACAAAGGGGCGATACGCGGAAGGTGGCTGTGTAGTGGCCAGTCAGGGTGAACGATTTAGGCGCCGCGCGCTGAACCGGGGATACAAGGTCGACGAGGTCGACGCCTTCTTGGACCGCGTCGAGGCGACGCTGTCGGGCGAGCCGATCGGCTCGCCGATGACCTCGCAGGAGGTCGACGATGTCGTGTTTCGCGTCCGCTTCGGCGGTTACGACGAGTGGCAGGTCGACGTCTACCTCGACCGTGTGGCCCGCCAACTGAGCGACCTGGAGGAACGCGGCGTGCTGGGGCGCGCGCCCTCGCCGGAGTTCGCCGGCGGACCGGCGGCTCACGCCGATGGCCCGCCGCGCGGCGGCTTCGACGGCGGACCGCCCCCGATGCGTGAGATGCGTGAGATGCGGGAACCGGGCGGTTTCGGCGGGGACGACGGGATGACGCGCGCGGTGCCGATGGGGCCGCGGGACGGCATGCCGATGCGCGGACCGATGTCGCCCCCGCGCGACATGATGCGCGACGCCCCGGTGTCGCCGCCCCCGCGCGACATGCCGATGCGCGAGGCTCCGGTTTCTCCGCCGCACGGTGACATGCCGATGCGCGGGGGACCGATGGGCCCGCCGCCGATGGGGGACGGACCGATGTCGCCCCCGCGGGGACCGATGTCGCCTCCCCGCGACCTCGGAATGCCGCCGCAGCGCGACATGCCGATGCGCGGCGGTCCCGATCCGACGATGATGATCAACCAGGTGTCGCCCCCGAGGCGGGACGCGCCCCCTCCGCCGATGCGCGAGGAACCCCCGACCCCGCCGCCGATGAACCGGCGTCCGGAACCGCCGCAGGGCGGCCGCTTCGACCGCGCTCCCGCGCCGCCTCCCCCGCCGCCCGTCGAGGACGACGGCGAGAGCTTCGCGCACCTGCGCGCCGACGATGGCGAGGGCTTCGGCCACCTGCGCGGCGGGGACTCCTTCGACGACCCGTTCGCCGACCACCCGCCGCGGCGCGGCACGCCTCCGGGCGGCTTCGACCGTCCGGGTGACGGGCCTCCGCCGCGCTTCGAGCCC
>NZ_DASQPW010000139.1:0-35760 GCF_035643755.1 Stackebrandtia sp.
AGAGGGCGACCTGCGGGAGAACGGCGGCTACCACGCCGCCAAGGAGGAGCAGGGCAAGGTCGAGGCCCGGATTCGCTACCTCGAGGACTTCCTGCGCAACGCCCACGTCGGCGAGGCGCCCGCCGCCCGCGAGGTGGGGGCCGGCAGCGTGGTGACCGTGGCCTTCGACGACGACCCGGACGACACCGAGACCTTCCTGCTGGGCTCGCGCGAGATCTCCGCGACCACCGACCTGACCGTGTACAGCCCGGAGTCCGCGCTGGGCGCGGCCATCCTGGGCCACTCCGAGGGCGACACGGTCTCCTACACCGCCCCGTCCGGCGTGGATCTCAAGGTCAAGATCACGAAGCTGGAGCAGTTCGAGGGCTGAGATCGCGAAGGTGGCATGATCTCGTCCATGACGTCGCTTGTCACCGTCGACGAGGTGTACGCCGCGCGCAAGGCGCTGTCCGGGGTCACGCGCGTGACGCCGATGGAACCCGCGCGCGGCATGGAGAACGTGCCGGGCCCGGTCTTCCTCAAGTGCGAGAACGTGCAGCGCGCCGGGGCGTACAAGGTGCGCGGCGCGTACGTGCGGATCGCGCGGTTGTCGAGCGAGGAGCGGGCCCGCGGCGTCGTGGCCGCCAGCGCCGGCAACCACGCCCAGGGCGTGGCCGTGGCTGCGGCCGCGTTGGGCGCCAAGGCGACCGTCTTCATGCCCGCGGGCGCCCCGCTGCCCAAGGTGGCCGCCACCCGGGGCTACGGCGCCCACGTCGAGCTCATCGGCGACACAGTGGACGAATGCCTGGAGGCGGCGCGGGACTTCGCGCGGCGCACCGGCGCGGTGTTCATCCACCCCTTCGACCACCCCGACGTGATCGCCGGCCAGGGCACGGTGGCGCTGGAGATCCTCGAGCAGTGCCCCGAGGTGAAGACCATTGTGGCCGGTGTCGGCGGGGGCGGCCTGATCTCCGGGATCGGCGTGGTGTGCAAGGCTCTGCGGCCCGACGTCAAGGTGATCGGGGTGCAGGCGGCCGGTGCCGCGGCCTTCCCGCCCTCGCTGAAGGCCGGGCGCCCGGTGCGGCTGCCGTCGTACGCGACCATCGCCGACGGCATCAAGGTGGGCAAGCCCGGCGACATCACCTTCCCGCACGTGGCCGCGCTGGTGGACTCGGTCGCCACCGTGTCCGATGAGGACATATCGCGCGCCGTCCTGGTCCTGTTGGAGCGCAACAAGCTCCTGGTGGAACCGGCCGGGGCCGTCGGAGCCGCCGCCCTGCTGGCGGGCGTGCTGGACGCCGAGCCGCCGGTGGTGGCGCTGCTGTCGGGCGGCAACATCGACCCGCTGCTGTTGTTGCGGCTCATCGAACACGGCCTGTCCGTCACCGGGCGCTTCCTGCGCTGCACCGTGCGCTGTGCCGACCGCCCCGGCGTGCTGGCCTCCATGCTGGGCCTGATCGCCGAGCGCGGCGGCAACGTCGTCGACGTCATGCATCAGCGCCACGACCCGAAGCTGCGGGTCGGCGAGGTCTCGGTGGCGCTGTCGGTGGAGACCCGCGGCGACGACCACGCCGCGCATCTGTTGTCCGCCCTGCGGGACGCGGGCTACACCTTGACGCTGCGGGAGGCGGGCGGCCACTAGGATTTCCATCCGTGGCCAAAGCGTTGGAAGAACAGCTGGACCCGGGATGGGCCAAGGCATTGCGACCGGTGGCGGATCGGATCGCCGCGATGGGGGAGTTCCTCCGCGAGGAGGTGAACGCCGGGCGCACCTATCTACCCGCGGGCGAGAACGTGCTGCGGGCCTTCAAGCAGCCCTTCGCCGACGTTCGCGTCCTCATCGTCGGCCAGGACCCCTACCCCACGCCGGGACACGCGATCGGGCTCAGCTTCGCGGTGGCGCCCGAGGTGCGCCCGATCCCCAAGAGCCTCGTGAACATCTTCAACGAGTACCGCGAGGATCTCGGCTATCCCTTGCCCACCAACGGGGATCTCACGCCGTGGACCCGCGAGGGCGTCCTGCTGCTCAACCGGAGCCTCACCGTGGCGCCCGGCCGCCCCGCCTCGCACCGCGGCAAGGGCTGGGAGGCGGTGACCGAGCAGGCGATCAAGGCGCTGGCCGAGCGCGGCGGGCCGCTGGTGGCGATCCTGTGGGGGCGCGACGCCCGCAACCTGCGGCCGCTGCTGGGCGACGTGCCGTGCGTGGAGTCGGCGCACCCGAGCCCGATGTCGGCGCGTAGCGGCTTCTTCGGCTCGCGGCCCTTCAGCCGCGCCAACGAACTGCTGAAGCCGCAGGGCTCCGCCGGGGTGAACTGGCGGCTGCCGTCGCCGCAGGACTAGCGCGTACCGTTGATCCCGTGATCGAGATACTCGCCGACAAGGGCCAGAACAACTTCGGCGACACTGTCAGCGACGGCCTGGCGGGGCCCACCGGGTTGTTCATCATCGTGGTGCTCGCCGTGGTGACCGTGCTGCTGATCCGCAACATGAACAAGCGCATCAAACGCCTGCCCGCCGAGTTCCCGCCCCCGCCGGGGTCGGAGTCGGCCAAGGGCGACGGCAACGACTGAGCGTTTCCGACCGAAGAATCCCTCGTGCGTCCGCACGGGGGATTTTTTGATGCCCGATACGCCGTTGCGAACACAATGATGTAATGTTGTAAGTGACACTACGACGTTGCATGGTTATCAGACGATTCGCGCTGTGGGAGGTGGGAGATGCATCCCAAGGACAACACCGGTAGCTGGCGCTACGCCGACGTTCCGCACGCCGACGACGCCGCGTCCTGGATCGCCGGGCGGGTGCCGGACGACTGGTTCGTCGACATCCCCGAGGTCTCCGCCGACCGCGACGAGCTGATCATCATCGGCAACCTCGAGGAGCCGATCCACGAGCCCGACGCCACCGAGGCCGACCGGGCCGCCGCCGAAGAGGCGCGGATCAGCCGCTTCCGCGAGGCCACCAGAGACTCCCGAGTCCAGATCTCCCAACAGATCCAGCACCGATACCAGCGCCGCGCCAGCTGGGGTGCGGCGTGCGGCTCGACTCGCATCGTGTTCACCCATCAGACGATCCCCGTGATGTCGCGACTCCGTCAGCCCGAGCGTCGGGTACTGGACACCCTCGTGGACTCCGGTGTCGCACGATCGAGGTCGGACGCATTGGCCTGGTGTGTGCGGTTGGTGGGCGAGCACGCCGACTCCTGGCTGGCCGAGCTGCGCTCGGCGATGTCGGGCGTGGACGAATTGCGTCGCAAGGGCCCGGAGATCACCTGACGTGCGGCACGCCCACGCCGCGAGGTGGGGACCCACAGTGGAGGCGTCGGCCTCGGACCCGGAGGGGAGTGCGAGGCCGACGCAACCATACGCGTGAAGCACCGATCGCGAGCCCCGCGACGTGGGGTTTCGCCCCCGCAACGGGCGCCGACCAGCCCCCGCGCCGAGCGGTAGGCTAACCCGCGTGGCGATGCGTGATCTGTTGTACCGGGTGTACGAAAAACGGCTTGCGGCTCAACTGGTCGACAAACCGCTACCCAAACACGTGGGCGTCATGGTCGACGGCAATCGCCGCTGGGCCAGGGAGATGGGCTTCGTCAACCCCAACGACGGCCACCGGGTCGGCGCCGAACACATCAAGCGCCTCCTGCACTGGTGCGACGAGATGGGCGTCGGCCACGTCACCGTGTGGCTGCTGTCCACCGAGAACCTCTCCCGACCCGCCGCCGAGCTCGACCCGCTGCTGCAGATCATCGAGGACCTCGCCGTGGAACTCGCCGCCGACGGTCAGCCCTGGGAGCTGAGAACCGTTGGCGCCCTTGACCTCCTGCCCGCCCACCACGCCACGGCCATCAAGGACGCCGCCGAGCGCACCTCGGGCCGCACCGGCGGGGCCGTCATCAACCTGGCGATCTGCTACGGCGGCCACCGCGAGATCGCCGACGCGGTGCGCTCCCTGCTCCAGGAGTACGCCCGCGGCGGCAAGACCCTCGACGAGGTCGCCGACCTGATCGAAGAGGGCCACATCGCCAAGCACCTCTATCTCCACGGCCAGCCCGCCCCCGACCTGCTGATCCGCACCAGCGGCGAGCAGCGGCTGTCGGGCTTCCTGCTGTGGCAGTCGGCGTACTCCGAGTTCTACTTCTGCGACATGAACTGGCCCGACTTCCGCCGGGTCGACTTCCTGCGCGCCCTGCGTTCGTACGCCGGACGGCAACGCCGCTACGGCGCCTGAACGCCGTTAGGTTGCTGTGGACCTGCTCACCTCCTGATTCACACGCGTCACACAAAATCCACCGTCCCGGTGGTTTGGCCTCGTTACTTCGTGCTCAGCCCTTGTCGCTGCGGGTTTTCCGCTGGCAGGGTTCGCTGCCGTGCCCGCCGGCGCCCCCAAAAAACCGCCGGTCAGGGCATCGACAGTGTTCGACGAGCGAAGAGGACTGACAGTGAGCGACAGCTCCCCCGAAGACCGCGAGCCCGAAACCGGAACCGAAGACACACCCCGCAATCACCGTCGGCGATCGATCCGCAACTGGTCGCTGGGACTGCGACTCGGTCTGTTGGGCGCGCTGGTCCTGGTGATGATCGGCGGCGTGTGGGCCGGCGTGACGGTCGGGTCCGACACCCCTCACACCAAACCCGCCGCGTCCGAAAGGGACTTCGGAGGGCCGGAGCCGGACGCGGACCGCTACAAGCAGCGTCCGTTGCCGAGCCCCTCCGACACGACCTCGAAGGACGAGCCGAAGCAGGAGAACAAACCCAAACCCAAGGAGACCAAGCCGACCCAGCCGAAGAAGCCCGCCATCCCGGCCGGCTGCGGCGACTACTCCGGCAACCAGCTCATCGCCTGCCAGAAGCTCGACGACTTCGGCTTCGGCACCGGCCAGATGAGCTGCCTGGTCCCGATGTGGAACCGCGAGAGCGGCTGGAACCCCTCGGCGGCCAACCCCTCCGGCGCCTACGGCATCCCGCAGGCGCTGCCCGGTTCGAAGATGTCCACCTCCGGCGGGGACTGGGAGTCGAACCCGGCCACCCAGATCGACTGGGGCCTGGGCTACATCGCCGACCGCTACGGAGACCCGTGCTCGGCGTGGAGCTTCTGGCAGGCCAATAACTACTACTAGGGGCGTTTTCGTCCGCCTCGGCACGTTCGGCGCGCCGCGCATCGTCCGCTCGGGTGAATTCCGGGTCGACGGGCGCGGCGCGCTTTCGGGTGCGTTACACGGGTTTCGTGGGGCGCGACCTGGAGCGCGATATGCGGTATGGTGTCCGGCGGCGCTCTTTCAGTGAACGTCGCCGGATTGCAATCCCGGCCCGCGTCGGGCAGGGTGGTTCCGGCGTCGCGCCCGGCGCCGCTGACCCTGTTGCCTGCGGAAGGAAACTGCGCGAGTGGTTCCCCGTTTGACTAAGCTGGCATGCCGAGCCTTCGCGGTTCTGCTGCTGCTGGCCGGAGTCGCCATCGGCGTCCACCTCGGACTGACCGAGAACGGCACCACCCCGGCCCACAAGACTCACGAGCTGGCCGCGGACGACCTGCGTGACGACAATCAACAGCAGGAAGCCGCCCGCGACTGGCACGCCAGGTACGCCCAGACCGCCGCGTCCCAGGACGCCGGCCAGAAGGCCGACTCGCTCGCCGACATCGCGACCGACCAGGCCAAGGCGCTCGACCACAGCTACGCCAAGGCCAAGGAAGACGCCAAGAAGAAGAAGGAAAGCGGCGGCGGCAGCGTCGACGTCGGCCCGATTCCCGACAGCTGCAAGGAGTACGGCGGTAACCGCGCCGTCGGCTGCGCGCGGATGCTGGACGCCGGCTTCGGCCTCGACCAGATGCCGTGCCTGGACAAGCTGTGGAACAAGGAGAGCGGCTGGAACGTCCACGCCTCCAACGGATCGGGGGCCTACGGCATCCCCCAGGCGCTGCCCGGAGACAAGATGGCGTCGGCGGGCGACGACTGGCAGGACAACCCGAGCACCCAGTCCAAGTGGGGCCTGCAGTACATTTCCGGTCGCTACAGCAATCCCTGCGGTGCCTGGCAGCACTCCGAAGACACGGGTTGGTACTAGACCAACCACTCCACACCACCGCTACGGTTGAGGTCGACGGACGTCGAAGCTCGACAGTGGCGGTGGTGTGTTCATGGATACGGTCGATCTCGCGATCATCGGGGCCGGGCCGACGGGCCTGTTCGCCGCGTATTACGCGGGCTTTCGGGGACTGTCGACCGTGGTGGCCGACGCGCTGCCCGAGCCGGGCGGGCAGATCACGGCGATGTACCCCGAGAAGCTGATCTTCGACGTGGCGGGCTTCCCCGAGATCCGGGGCCGCGACCTGGTGGACAACCTGGTGCGGCAGGCCGCGACCTTCGAGCCCCGGTATCTGCTGGGCACCCGCGCCGAGACCCTGGAGTACGTCGACGACAGGCCGGTGCTGGGGTTTTCGGACGGGACGCGGCTGGAGTGCGGATCGGTCATCATCACCGGCGGGCTGGGGAGCTTCTCCTCGCGGCCGCTGCCCGCGGCCGACGCGTTCGGCGGCGAGGGCGTGGTGTACTTCGTACCCGAGCTCGCCGTCCACTCGGGACAGGACGTGGTGGTGGTCGGCGGCGGCGACTCCGCCTTCGACTGGGCGCTGGCCCTGCACCCCATCGCCCGCAGCGTCACGCTGGTGCACCGCCGCGAGCGGTTTCGCGCCCACCCGGGCAGCGTGGAGCGGGTGCGCGGCCTCGGCGTGCCCATCGTCGTCAACGCCCAGGTGACGCGGATCCTCGGCGACGGACGCGTCGACGGCGTCGAGATCGCCGTCAAGGGCGAGGATTCCGAGCGCCGCTACCCCGCCGACGCGGTGATCGCCGCGCTCGGCTTCACCGCGGACCTGGGGCCGCTCACCGAGTGGGGGCTCGAGCTCGACAAGCGGCACATCCGCACCGACACCACGACGGCCACGAACCTGCCCCGGGTGTTCGCCGCCGGCGACATCGCCGAGTACCCCGGAAAGGTGCGGCTGATCGCCACGGGTTTCGGCGAGGCCGCCACCGCCGTCAACAACGCGGCGGTGGCGATCAATCCCGACGCCCATATATTCCCGGGGCATTCAAGCGAGAATGGTTAAAGGGTGCCGTCGAAGTCCACCATGGAATAGCTGCGGAGCTTTTCCAGTCGATGGTAGGAATCGATGATGCGGGTGGTTCCCGACTTCGATCGCATGACGATGGATTGCGTATAGGCGCCGCCGCGTTGATATCGCACGCCGCGCAACAAATCCCCGGACGTCACGCCCGTGGCGCAGAAGAACATGTTCTCCCCGGTGACGAGGTCCTCGGTCGTCAGCACCCGGTCCAGATCGTGCCCGGCGTCGATGGCCTTGGCGCGCTCGGCGTCGTCCTTGGGCCACAGCCGGGCCTGCATCGCGCCGCCCAGGCAGGTCAGCGCCACCGCGGTGATGATGCCCTCGGGGGTGCCGCCGATGCCCATCAGGACGTCGACGTCGCTTTGCTCGCGGGCCGCCGAGATCGCGCCGGCCACGTCGCCGTCCGAGATGAACTGGATCCGGGCGCCGGTGTCGCGCACCTCGCGTACCAGGCCCTCGTGCCGGGGACGGTCCAGAATGCACACCGTGACGTCGGAGACGGCGCCGTGTTTGGCCGCGGCGATCCGCCGCAGGTTCTCGGCCACGGGCGCGGTGATGTCGATGACGTGGGCGCACTGGGGGCCGACCGCCAGCTTCTCCATGTAGAAGACCGCGGAGGGGTCGAACATGGCGCCGCGCTCGGCCACGGCCAGCACGGCCAGGGCGTTGGGCATGCCCTTGGCCATCAGGGTGGTGCCGTCGATCGGGTCGACGGCCACGTCGACGCCGGGGCCGGTGCCGTCGCCGACGGATTCGCCGTTGTACAGCATCGGCGCGTGGTCCTTCTCGCCCTCGCCGATGACGACGGTGCCGCTCATCGGCACCGAGTTGATGAGCTGGCGCATCGCGTCGACGGCGGCGCCGTCCCCGCCCTCCTTGTCGCCGCGGCCGACCCAGCGGCCCGCGGCCATCGCGGCGGCCTCGGTGACCCGCACCAGGTCCAGGCCGAGGTTGCGGTCGAGTTCTTCGGTGGTCCGTGCGTTCTCAGATGGGTTGGCCGACATAGCGTGATGCCTCCTTATACCGGGCGTGCTTGAGTCGCATCTTGGCAAACCCGGGCCGCGTCACGCCGAGGCGGGTCGGTGGCGGCGGGCCGGCGGGCATCGGCGACGATGGACGCATGAGCGCCGCGACCGGCCGGAAACCCGCCACACCCCGCCGTCCCCGGGACATGCTGCTGTCCCTGGCGGTGCTGCTGGTGCCGATCGCGGTGATCTTTCTGGGCTGGCGCTTCCTGACGGGCGGCACCGACGCCAGCCCGATCGACCCGCGGCCGTCCTACGACGAGGCGTCCGGCGCCGGGCTGGACGTGCGCGAGCCCAGCGGGTTGGGCGACGATTGGGTGCCGATCAGCCAGGACGTCAACCAGTCGGGCGGCGCGGTGACGCTGCGGGTGGGCTTCTACACCCCCGACGAGGCGGGCGCGCAGCTCATCGAGAGCGACGGCCCCGCCAAGCGGCTGATCGGCGAGGAGCTCGGCAAGGCGCCGAAGGAGACCGGCGTGTTGTCCACTAAGTATCCCGACTGGAAGACCTACATCACCGTCGACGGCAACAACGCGCTGGTGTATTCGACCGACGATCTGACCATCATCGTGCACGGTGACGCCTCTGTGGACGAGCTGGGGAGCCTGGCCCGCGCGCTCAAGTGAGCGCCCTGCGATCAACAATCCGCACCGAACGCGCGGTCTTCGTGCGCGCTCGGTGCCGCTCCGCGCCCCCGATCACCGGACCATCCGCTGTGGATGATTTAGTCGCGCCGCGGCCCATAATTGCGAGAGCTCGCAGTAAAGACACTTTTATGTTTCCATGTCCGGATTCGAGTAACCGTTCGTTAACCATTGCGGCTAAAAGGCTTGAAAGATTGCGGATGTTGCTAATTCGTGATCTCACCGCGGTTCCCAACCCGGTGGTCGTGAAGTAGGTTCATGCCAAACGAGACGCTGGTCACGGCGAGAATCGAATCGAGGTGGCATGGTCACGACGGACGCCGAAACCGCGGCACAGCCGCGACAACGATCCCAGTTGCTAGCGCCGTTGCTATTCCTGTGGCGAAGCTACGTGCTCAGACGTATCGTCCGCGCCCTGTTCTCGATCTACATCGTCGCCACGGTGGTGTTCTTCCTGCTGCGGCTGCTGCCGGGCAACCCCGTCGAGGTCTACATCGGCAAGCTCACCTCCAACGGAACCCCGTACCGGGAGGCCGCCGCCCAGGCCGCCTCGCTCTACACCTTCGACCCCAACGAGCCATTGTGGAAGCAATATCTCGATTATCTGTGGGGCGTGGCGCATCTCGACTTCGGTAAAACGCTCGCGCATGTGAGCGTCATGGGCAACATCGGCCAGCACCTGCCGTGGACCATATTCAGCGTCGGCGGTGCGCTGGTGATTTCGGTGGCCGTCGGCCTGCTGCTGGGAATGGCGATGGCCTACCGGCGCGGCGGCATCCTCGACAACCTCTCCTCGGCGATCGGGTCCACCCTGTACGCCATCCCCAACTACCTGCTCGCCCTGCTGGTGGTGGCGATCGGCAGCACCCAGCTGGGGCTGTTCGACATCGCCGACGTCCGCGGCACCCACACCGACGGCGTCGAGATCGGCTTCAACGCCACCTTCTTTGGCGACGCGGTCTACCACGCCGCGCTGCCGATGCTCATCTACTTCCTCACCACCGTCGGCACCTGGGCGCTGATCATGAAGGCGTCCACGGTTCAGACCCTGGAGGAGGACTTCGTCATGGTGGCCCGGGCCCGCGGCCTCGGCGGCCGCCGGATCGGCTCGATGTACGTGGGCCGCAACGCCGTGCTGCCGCTGGTGGCGCAGATCGCCACCCAGGCCGGATTCGTCGTCGGCGGCGCCATCTTCGTGGAGTACATCTTCAACTACGACGGCATCGGCGGCACGCTCTACGCCGCGATCAACTCGCGCGACTACTCGCTGGTGCAGGGGATCCTGCTCATCATCACGATCGTGGTGATCCTGGCGAACCTGCTGGCCGACCTGACGTACGGGCTGCTCGACCCGCGCATCCGCACCGCAGGAAAGAGGTGAACCGTTGACCGCGCTGACCCCGACCCCCGGCGCCGCCAGCCGAGGCATGCTGTATCGCCTGACCCGCAGCAAGAGCGGAGTCGCCGGGTTCATCCTGGTGGCCCTGATCGTGGGCCTGGCCGTGCTGGGGCCGCTGTTCGTGCCCGACGTCCACCAAAACGTGCGCGACCTGTCCACCGGCCCCAGCGCCGAGCACTGGCTGGGAACCGACAACACCGGGCGCGACGTGTGGGACCAGATCGTCGTCGGCGGCCGCACCGTCCTGTGGGTGGGTGTGGGCGCCGCGCTCATCACCACCGTGATCGCGGTGGCACTGGGTTCGCTCGGCGCGTACCTGCGGGGTCGCACCGACGCGTTCCTGTTGCAGTTCACCGACATCGTCATGACGATCCCGCAGATCGTGCTGCTGGCGGTGCTCGGCGCGTTCTTCGAGATCGAGTCGCCCACGGCGCTGGCCATCATCATCGGCCTGCTGGAATGGCCGATCCTGATGCGGTCGATCCGGGCGCAGGTGCTGTCGCTGCGGGAACGCGAGTTCGTGGAAGCCGCCCGGCTGCTGGACCTGGGCACCGGGCGCATCGTCTTCACCGAGATCGTGCCCAACATGGCCGGCTACATCCTGATCAACTTCATCATCGCCGTCACCAAGGCGATCTTCGCCCTGGTGGGTCTGTACATCCTCGGTCTGGCCCCGATGTCGGGCATCAACTGGGGAATCATGATCCGCCTGGCGTGGAAGTACGGCGCCATCGACCTGCCGGACACCATGATGTACATGCTCGGCCCGGTCATCATGATCGCCTTGCTCCAATTGGGACTGGTGATGCTGAGCCGGTCGCTGGAAGAGGTCTTCAACCCTCGGCTCCAGGAAGGATGAGCGGTGAACGACAAACCGATCCTGTCCGTGAATGACCTGCGTGTCGACTACCGCACCGGCGCCGGGCAGACCGCCCACGTCATCCGGGGCATCGACCTGGAGCTGTACGAGCGGCAGTCGCTGGCCCTGGTCGGCGAGTCCGGCTGCGGAAAGTCCACACTGGCGCTGAGTCTGCTGCGGCTGCTTCCCAAACTGGGCCGGGTGACTGGCGGCAGCGTCACCTACCGCGGCGCCGACGGCACCGAGACCGACGTCCTGGGTCTGAACGGCAGGGCTCTGCGCGGCTGGAGGTGGAGCGAGGTGGCGATGGTCTTCCAGGGCGCCATGAACGCCTTCAACCCGGTGCTGAAGATCTACGACCAGTTCGCCGACACCATGCGGGCCCACGCGGATTCCAAGCCCTCCAAGAAGGACGTGTACGACCGGGCCGCGGCCGTCCTGGAGTCGGTGCGGCTCGACCCGGCGCGGGTGCTGCCGTCCTACCCGCACGAGCTGTCGGGCGGCATGCGGCAGCGGGTGCTGATCGCGCTGAGCCTGCTGCTGGAGCCCCGCATCCTGGTGCTGGACGAACCCACCACGGCCCTCGACCTGCTCACCCAGCGCGCCATCGTGGACATGCTGCACGAGCTGCGCGCCGAGCTGGGCTTCGCGATGATCTTCGTGTCGCACGACCTGCCGCTGGCCAGCGAGCTGGCCGACCGGGTGTGCACCATGTACGCCGGCCGGGTCATCGAGACCGGCACCGTGGCCGACACCTTCACCGACCCGCGCCACCCGTACACGGTGGGCCTGATCAGGGCGGTGCCGCCGGTGCACGCCGGGGCGGAGGAGCCGATCTCGATCCCCGGCACGCCACCGGATCTGGCCGACCTGCCCGCCGGCTGCACCTTCCGGCAGCGCTGCGCGTGGGCGGTGGACGAATGCGCCGAGGCCGAACCCGGCCTGGAATCGGTGACCGGTCGCGGAGGCGGCATGGACCACGCGGCGGCGTGCCTGCGCTGGGACGCGGTGCGGCTGCACGACCCGGAGGTGTCGAAATGACCGACGAAGCGCCCCTGATCGCGTTGAAGAACGTGTCGCAGGTCTTCGATACCAAGCGCGGCAAGGTTCCCGCCGTCCGCGACGTGTCCCTGGAGGTCAACGCCGGCGACGTGCTGTGCCTGGTCGGGGAGTCGGGCTGCGGCAAGACCACCACGGCGCGGATGGCCGCGGGCCTGGCCCCGCCCTCGGAGGGCACCGTGGAGTTCAACGGCCGCGACATCACGAAGCTGGATTCGGCCGCGCGCAAGGACTATCGCAAGTCCGTCCAATTCGTCCACCAGGACCCGTACGCCTCGCTGAACCCGATCCGTTCGGTGTACGGCACCCTGGCGGCGCCGCTGCGCAAGCACGGCCTGGCCAAGAACAAGAAGGAGGCCTGGGCCCAGGCGGCGGCCCTGTTGGAGCGCGTCGACCTCACCCCGGCCGACAAGTTCCTGCCGAAGTATCCGCACCAGATGTCGGGGGGCCAGCGGCAACGCGTCGCGGTGGCCCGTTCCCTGAGCCTCCAACCGAAGCTCATCGTGGCCGACGAGGCGACGTCCATGTTGGACGTGTCCATCCGGGTCGGCGTGCTGCGTACCCTGACCCGGCTGCGTACCGAGCTGAACGTCGGGTTCGTGTTCATCACCCACGACCTGGCGATCGCGCGCTACTTCGGCACCGGCGGAAACATCGCCGTGATGTACCTGGGCCGGGTGGTGGAGTTCGGCCCCACCGCCGACGTGATCGCCAACCCGCAGCACCCCTACACCAAGGCGCTGCTGGCCGCGGTTCCGGAGATCGATCCCGAACAGCGGCTGGCGCACGACTCCGGTGTATCCAAGGTGGACATTCCGAGTCTGACCGACCTGCCCACCGGATGCACGTTCCATCCCCGCTGCCCGCTCTACCGACCCGGTGACTGCGACACAGTGGAACCCAATCTGTCCTTCGTGGATGCCGGACGCGAGGTGGCCTGCCACGTGGTGTCCGAGACCGTCGACGCCGCCAGGGGGGAATGAGCCATGCTCCTGGTGGGACGCGTCGTCCTGCAACTGGCGGCGTTCGTCATCGTCGGCTCGCTGCTGGCGGTCGCCTCCACCTCGTCCGGCACGCCCGAACACGTCATCTCGTTTTTTGCCCTCGCGATCGGCCTGGCGGCCCTCGCACTCACCGTGGTCCTGATCCGGCTGAGCCGGAAGGACCGTCCCTCCAAGGAGAATCAATGAAAGACATCGATCTGTCGCGGCGTCGACTTTTTCAAGCCATCGGGCTCGGCGCCGCCGGGGCCGCGGGCCTCGGCGGGCTGGCCGCCTGCAAGGCCGACGGCGCGGTCAAGGACAAGGGTGGATTCGACGGTGGCTATCCGTACATCAAGAAGGCCGACGGCGGTTCGTTCAACCTCTCGGGGTTCCCGTACGCCCCGATCCCGGAGCTGTTCCTGACCGGCCTGTACATGGACATCCTGTGTCTTCCCTCGGGCTACTGGTACTGGGACGCCAAGAAGTGGGAGTACCTGCTGGCCGAGAGCGGCGAGCTGGACAAGAAGTCCAACACCTTCACCATGAAGATCCGCAAGAATCTCAAGTGGAGCGACGGCAAGCCGATCACCGCGGACGACTACCTCACCACCTTCCGGCTGTGCTGGATCCGCAGCAACCCGATGTGGGCGTCGATCTCCGACATCTCCGCCCCCGACGACCACACCATCACGGTGAAGCTGCACAGCCCCGAGGCCGTCATCGACCGCTACATCCTGCGCACCAACGTCATCGCGTCGCACGCCACCGACGGCAAGGGCAAGAAGTACAGCGACTTCGCCGATGAGGCGGCCGACCTGATCAAGGCCGGAAAGTCGCAGACGTCCAAGGAGGCGTCGGCGCTCAGCAAGAAGCTCTCCGACTTCCGTCCGTCCAAGCTGATCACCTCGGGTCCGTTCACCCTGGAGGCCAAGGACTACGGGGCCTCGAACCTGATCCTCACCAAGGCCAAGAACGGCTTCGCCGCGGACAAGATCAAGTTCGACCACATCACGGTCCACTGGGGTGAGACCCCGCAGATCGAGCCGCTGGTGGAAAACGGTTCGGTGGACTACGCCTCGCACGGCTTCAGCCCGCAGCAGGAGAAGAAGCAGCGCAGCCTCGGCCTGCGCATCGTCCGTCCTCCGACATACTCGGGCCCGGCGCTGTTCTTCAACTTCAAGGAGGTCCCGGAGTTCAAGGACGTGCGGGTGCGCCGCGCCATCGCGCACGCCGTCAACCGCAAGGACGCCGGTTACGTCGCGCTGGCCAAGTCCGGCCCCGCCGTGAAGTACATGTGCGGCTTCAGCGACATTCAGGTGCCCGACTGGCTGTCCGACGCGGACCAGGCCAAACTCGACAAGTACGAGCACGACACCAAGAAGGCCGAGGACCTGCTGAAGCAGGCGGGCTGGAAGAAGAAGGGCGGCAAGTGGACCACCAAGGAGGGCAAGCCCGCCAAGTGGACGGTCAAATGGCCCGGTGACTACGCCGACTGGTCGGGCGCCGGGGAGAGCCTCGTCGACCAGCTCAACGACTTCGGCTTCGATCTCGACCACAAGGACGTGGAGTCCACGACCTACAACCCCGAGATCGACAAGGGCAACTGGCAGTTGGGTATCCAGACCTGGGGTTCCTCGCAGCACCCGCACCCGCACTTCGCGTTCGTGGCCGACCTGTTCACCCACAACACCCCGATCGCCAAGAACAACGGTGGCGACGGGATGGCCTTCGACCTGAAGGTGAAGACCGACGCCTTCGGCGAGGTGGACCTGGAGGAGCTCACCAACAAGGCGGGCCAGGGCCTCAACGAGGACGAGCAGAAGAAGAACATCACCAAGGTCGCGCTGGTGTTCAACGAGCTGCTGCCGATCGTCCCGATCTGCGAGCGGCTGTCCAACAGCCCCGTCAAGGAGGGCTCGGACGGCCGCGTCAAGAAGTTCCCGGCCGGCGACGACCCGATCTACAAGAACTCGCCGTACGCGGACAACCCCATCGCCATGGCGATGCTGACCGGAAAGCTCCAGCCCAACAAGTAGCACTGGCGCGGGCGGGGGCCGAGCGGCTCCCGCCCGCGTTCGTCAGTTGTTGTGGTCGTTGACCCAGCCCAGCCAGGAGCCGAAGGCCCCGGCCGCGGCGAAGACGATGAGCAGGATGAACCCGATCAGGGAGACCCATCCCAGCACGATCCCGGCCGTGGCCAGCCCGCCGCCGGCGTTGCCGCGGTCGCGGATCTGCCGCTTGGCCACGTAGCCGAAGATCAGCCCGAGAATCCCCAGTGGATTGCACAGACCCACCAGCGACACCACGAACGACGCGATCGCCATCGCGTTCATCTCGCGGACCGGCGGCCGGGACGGCTCGTGAGTGGTTTCGGAATCAGACATCGCTTTCTCCCCTCAGAACGGCACGACGTTCGGCGCGCAGCTCGCGCAGGCGCGCCATGATGCGCTTGGTGAACCGCACCAGCGCCCGGGCCTCGGCGACGGACGCCACCTGGGGCGGCGCCTCGGCCAGCGGCAGCCCCGCGGTCTCGGGCAGGAACGCCACGGCCACCAGGCCGATGGCGCCCGACACCATCAGGTAGTACGCCGGGATCATCGAGTCGTGTGTGGACGACACCAGCGCCTGGGTGAACAGAGGGGTGGTGCCGCCGAACGCCGACACCGACACGTTGAACCCGACGGCCATCGCGGTGTAGCGGATGTGGGTGGGAAACAGCGCGGGCAGGGTCGCCGCCGAGGTTCCGGCGTAGCAGGCCAGCACGGCGGCGAGCACGACGACGCCCACCAGGGGCGCGGCGGTGCCTCCGGCGGCGATCAGCAGGAAGCACGGTATCGCCACCGCGATCTGCGCGATGGCGCCCAGCGCGAACAGCTTTCTTCGTCCGAAGTGGTCACAGGCGCGCCCCACGAAGGTGATGGTGGCGACCACGAACAGCATGGCCATCAGGATCAGCGCGTCGGCGAAGCCGTCCGAGCGGTGCATCTCCTTGGTGAGATAGGTGGGCAGGTAGGACGTGACCATGTAGTTGGTGACGTTGTACAGCAGCACCAGCCCGACGCACACCAGCAGCGGGCGCCAGTAGTGGGCGAGGGTGTCGCGCAGCAGCCGGGCGCCGGACTTCTGGTGAACGTCCAGATTGCCCTGATGCTCGTCGAGCTGGGTCTTGAAGGCCGGGGTGTCCTCCAGTTTGAGTCGAATGTAGAGGCCGATGGCGCCCATCGGCCCGGCCACCAGGAACGGGATCCGCCAGCCCCAGCTGAGCATGGCGTCGTGGCTCAGCAGCATCGTCATGATCGTGACGACGCCGGAGCCGATGGCGTAACCGATGAAGGTGCCGAAGTCCAGGAAGCTGCAGAAGAACCCGCGGCGCCGGTCCGGGGCGTACTCGGCGGTGAAGGTGCTGGCGCCGCCGTACTCGCCGCCGGTGGAGAAGCCCTGCACCAGCCGCGCCAACAGCAGCAGGATGGGGGCGGCGATGCCGATGGCGCGGTAGGACGGGATGATCCCGATGGCGAAGGTGCCCACCGCCATCACCAGCATCGTGGTGGCCAGCACCTTGGTGCGCCCGATGCGGTCGCCCAGCGGCCCGAAGAACAGCCCGCCCAGCGGGCGCACCAGGAACGCCGCCGCGAAGGTGGCGAAGGAGGCCAGCAGCTGGGTGGCGGGGTTGCCGCCCGGGTAGAACACGGCGCCGATGGTGGCGGCCAGGTAGCTGTAGACGCCGAAGTCGTACCACTCCATGCAGTTGCCGATGGCGGCGGCGGCGGTGGCGCGCCGCAGCTGGGGCGCCTCGACGACCGTGACGTCCTTTTCGGTCAGGGCGCTGCCCCGTCGGGCCAGGAACCGCTCCCACCAGTGCTCGACCCGTTCCGGTACCGCCTGTTCGGACATCCGATCGACCTCCCGATGCCGAATCTAACGGACACCGGCGGTCTACACGGTCATAGTCGTCAATTCGTGCGGGGCGGGCGCGGGCTCGCGGCGATCGCGATGCTTCCCACCACAGCGATGCCGAGGGGCAGCAGGGCGAGGAAATATCCCAGCCGCCAGCTCATCGTCGTGGAGACGACGCCGGAGATGAACGGCGCCAGCACCGCCACCGCGACGCCCGCGCCCGCGAGCACCGCCGTGACGGCGCGACCGGATGCCCCAGTGGACAGTGCCATCGCGACGGACACGGCCCACGCCAGCCCCGCCCCGACTCCGATCAGCAGCTTGCCGACGATGAGGACGACCGCGTTGGGGCACAGGCCGACGGCCAGCGAGCCGAGGCCCATGGCGACCACGCCCGGCACCGCGACCGCTATCGGGATCCGGCGCCCCAGGAACCCGGCGGCGGCCCCGGCGGCGGCCGCGACCACCGCGGCGATGATCCCGGAGAGGAACAGCGACTGCGGGGCGTGCAGATCGACGATCCAGGACCGGCCGGTGGCGCCCAGGTCGGCGGTGAACAGGTACGCGCCGGTCAGGGCCGCGAGGCCCGGGCCGATGATCGTCCATAGCGGATATTCGGGGCTGGCGGGGGCGGGCTGCATGGCCGCAAGATTAGACCACCGAGGCGGCGGCGGCGCGCGGCCGACGGGCGGCCCTGAGGTACTGGCGGGGCCAGGAGATCGCGTCGCCGAGCTCGCGGGCGGCGTGCAGCGCCCAATAGGGATCGCGCAGCAGCTCGCGGCCGAGCAACACCGCGTCGGCCTCGCCGTCGGCGACGACGCCCTCGGCCTGGCGCGGCTGGGTGATCTCGCCGACGGCGGCCACGGGCAGGCCGGTCTCCCGCCTCACCCGCGCGGCCATCGGCACCTGGTAGCCGGGCCCGACCGGGACCGTCACGCCCGGGACGTTTCCTCCACTGGAGACGTCCAGCAGGTCGACGCCGTGCTCCGCGAGCCGTCCGGCCAGCCGCACCGTGTCGTCGGGGCCCCAGCCCTCGCGCGGGTCGTCGGCGTTCTCGGCGACCCAGTCGGTGGACGAGGCCCGGAAGAACACCGGCAGCTCCGCGGGCCACACCGCGCGCACCGCGTCCACCACCTCGAGGGCGAGCCGGGCGCGGTTGTCGAAGGACCCGCCGTAGGCGTCGGTGCGGTGGTTGCTGTGCGGGGACAGGAAGTTGTGAATCAGGTAGCCGTGCGCGCCGTGCACCTCGGCGACCCGGTACCCGGCCGCCAGCGCGCGGCGGGCCGCGGCGGCGAATTCGTCCACGATGCCGCGGATCTCGGCGGTCGACAACTCGTGGGGGACAAGGAAATCCGCGTCGTACGCCAGGGCGCTGGGGCCCTGCGGCGTCCAGCCGCCCTCAGCGGCGGTGAGCGGGCGGTCGCCGCGCCACGGCTGGCTGGTGGCGGCCTTGCGCCCGGCGTGGGCCAACTGGACGGCGGGGACGGCCCCCGCCTCGGACACGAATCGCGCGATCCGCGCGTGCGCCTCCTGCTGGCGCTTCGTCCACAGTCCCAGGTCGCCGGGGCTGATCCGGCCGTGTGACGACACGGCGGTCGCCTCGGTCATCACCAGTCCGGTGCCGCCCACGGCGCGGCTGGCCAGGTGCTGGAGGTGCCAGTCGGTGGGCGCGCCGATGTCGGGGCCGGAGTCGGCGGCGGAGTACTGGCACATCGGGGCCATCCACACGCGGTTGGGGATGGTGAGGGATCGCAGGGTGATCGGTTCGAACAGGGCGCTCATGGCGCGGCTCCTCAAGGGGCGTCGATTAGTACGATGATTAACGTATCACGACGAACATCGTACTACGAAGCATGTAGTACTATTGCGGACCTGGAAAGGAGGTGCCCGCCATGACCCGACCCGAGACCGCCCGCGACCTCACCCACCCCGCCCGCGAGGACATCCACCTGGGGGCGGTGCTCCACGCGCTGTCCGACCCCAGCAGGCTCCAGATCGCCCGCCTGCTCGACACCCTGGGCGACGAGACCTCCTGCTCGGTGATGGACCTGGAGGTCAGCAAGTCGACCACCACCCACCACTGCCGCGTCCTGCGCGAGGCGGGCGTGATCCGCCAGCGCTACCAGGGCACCGCCAAGCTCAACGCGCTGCGCCGCGCCGACCTCGACGCCCGCTTCCCCGGACTCTTGGACGCGATCCTCGGCGCCGCCGACGAATGCCTCCACGGCGGACCACACCACCGCTGATCTCAGTCGCGAAGGGACCTTCCGCGGCGAGCGAGCTCCTCGTCGAGGATCCGCACCGCCTTGGGTCCCACGCCGTGCAGATCCAACAGCCGGCCCCGCGTCCACCCGGCGGCTTCGTCGAGCGTGGACACTCCCGCGGCGTGCAGCGCGCGGGTGGCGGGCCGGCCGATCGCGCTCGGCAGGTCCCCGTCGGACGCCGCCGACTCGGCGATCGCGGCGGTGAGCCGTGCGGGGGCGCGGTGTTTCCATGCCTCGGCCACCAGGGCGTTGAGCGCCACGCCGTTGATGTCGGCCAGCCGCACCCGCAGCCCGATCGTGGCGCCGCCGCGGCGCAGCCGCTCCGCCCCGGGCTGGCGCTCGACGGCGTCGGCGACGGCCGCCTCGGGCAACCGAAGCTGAACCCAGCCGTCCTTGGTGACCGACGCGAAACCCTTGCCCGCCACCGAAAACGCCACCATGCCGAAGTGGGTACCCTCCTCGGCCTCGGGCATCGCCGACGCGGCCTTGCGCAGTTGCGCCTTCGTGGTCACGAATCCTCCCCAGTGGACGCATCCAGCGGGACGCGACCCGTCACCACCAGCAACAACCGCCGCGCCGTCATGCGATGCGTCCGTCCGTCCCCGATCGCGGCATCGACATCGGTGGCCTCCAGGCGCTTCCCGGCCAGGTCGACGCCGAAGAACGCGAGATTGCGCCCGCCCGCCGACGCCAGCACCAGCCCGATCCGCTCCGGCGGCGGTCCCTCGAGCCCCAGCGGCTCGGTGATGTCCAGCCCGTGGATCACCTCGTGCGACAGCGCCCCCGCCTGGCCGCCGCCCGGCGGCTGCCACGGGTGGCGGACGTTGGCGCCGTACAGTTCCGCCAGGTCACGGTCGCCGAGTCGCGCGGTGGCCGCGCGGGCGTCGCGGTCGGCGAAGCGGTTGAAGCGGAAACCCGAGCGCAGCATCCCGCCCAGGAATCCCAAGCCCGACAAGCGAAACGGCATGGTCATGTGCGCGAGAACCTCCCGCACCCGCCAGCCGTCACACAGCGAATCGGCCGCCCACTGCGGCGCGCCGAGGTCGGCGAACAACCCCGCCAGCCGCTCGCGCTCGGCGAAGGTCTCCTCGGCGATGCGAGGATCGGTGCCTGCCATGACGTGATGTCCTTCCCTGGTCCGTTCCATCGTCACCCCTGATACGAACGGCCGCGCGGAAACTCATCGGTCGGGATCGACGGGCAGCCCGAATTCGGCGAAGCGGTCCCCGCTGCCCAGGAAGGTGACGATCTGCCCGACGCGACCGCCGCGCGGCTCCACCGCGATGATCGCGAACGGCCGCGGCCGTCCCCGCGCGTCGGGGCGGTACTGGCCGAACCCGGGCACGCCGTTCACCACCGTCGGCAGCAGGCGATCGCCCGCGCACGCGTCGCTCGACGTCATGAGCGCCGCGATCGTCTCCCCGCCGCGCAGCCACCACGCGAACGGCGGCATCGAGGTCGTCGCGTCGTCGCACAACACCGCCGTCATCTCCGCCACGTCGTGCGACTCGAACGCGGTCACATACCGCCGCAACAGTTCCCGCTGCGCGTCGTCGCCGGGATCGAACACGTCGCCGGGCGCGGGGCGGTCCGCCTCCAGCACCGCCCGGCCCCGCTGCAGGGCGCTGTTCACCGACGCCACCGTGGCATCCAGCACCTCGGCGGCGTCCCGCGCCGAGAAGCCGAGCACGTCCCGCAGCACCAGTACCGCCCGCTGCCGCGGCGGCAACCGTTGCAGCAGGGCCACGAACGCCAGGCGGACCGTCTCCCGCTCCAGCAGCACATCGGCCGGGTCGGCCGCGGCGAACAGCCGCCGATCGGGCATCGGCTCCACCCACCGCTCCGCGGCCAACGGCGTCCCCAGCGCGCCGTCCTCACTGGCGGGGCCCAGGTCCATCGCCAGCGCCCGCCGCTTCGCCCCCCGCAGCATGTCGATGCACACGTTGGTGGCGATGCGATACACCCACGCGCTGACCGTCCCCCGCGCCGCGTCGAACGTGTCGCTGCGGGCCGCCTTGATCATCGTCTCCTGCACCGCGTCGTCGGTGTCGGCGGCGGACCCGAGCATCCGATAGCAGTACCGCGTCAACGGGCCGCGCAGCTCTTCCAACTCCACCGACGGCACTGACGCCATGATCCGGTCACCTCCGCGGACATTGTGCACCCGAGGGGTGTCACGGGAGGACGTTGAGTACCAGGGCGAGGGTGCCGACCGTCTGCATGAGAAAGGTGGTTCCCGCGTGCATCCCGATCGACAGGCGCAGGTCCTTCCTGTGCCACACCAGCCAGGGACCGGGCAGGAAGAAGATCACCCGCGACACGATCACCCACGGCGACCACAGGTGGTAGATGGAGAACAGGACGGTGTTGACGACGGGTGCCCAGTTCCCGAGCCGGGCAAGGCGGGGCAGCAGGAAGCCGCGGAAGTACAGCTCCTCGATGATCGGGTACGACAGTCCCGTCAACGGAATGCACGCCGCCAGCGTGGCGACCATGACCGCGTGCGGGTAGTTGTCGAGGTACGCGGTGGCGCTGCCGCCCGCGCCCTCGAACGGCACCCACGTGAAGAACCATGCGTAGACGCGGCTGTCCAGGACGGTCAGCGCCGTCGACACCACCAGGAACCAGACGATGAGCGCGGCGACGATCGCGACGAGCCTCCCGCGTGTCGTCGGCCTGCCCGTGAAGCCGATGACGCCGCGCAGCGAGAACCGTCCGTTGCGGCGGCGACCCAGCCACAGCAGCAGGCCCAGCTCGAATGGCACCAGCGCGATGCCCATGGCGATCGCCCAGCCCAGGAACGACGGGTAGCCGAGGGAGGCGACGAACGGCTCGGCGATGAGCAGATACGCGGCGACGATCAGGACTCCGGGGATCAGGTGCAGCGCGATCGACAGCGGCAGCGAGTGGCGGTCGGCCAACAGACGCGCGGCGATCCCGCTCGGCCGGTCGTCTCTTGTGGTGGGTGGGAGTTCGGGTGTGGTTCGCATGTCGTCGAGGATCGCCGTTTCGGCGGACACCGCCCTGACATGGCGCTGACACCGTGAGCCTGCTCGGCAAGGGATCCGCGAAACCGTGGCAAGATCGGCGGGTGCAGATTGGGATGCTGGGGCCGTTCGAGGTTCGCGCGGGCGACGACGTGGTCGACGTGCCGGGCGCGCGGCTGCGGGGGCTGCTGATCGCGCTGGCGCTCCAGCCGGGCCGGGCCGTGGCGAAGGCGTCGCTCATCGACTGGATCTGGGGCGAGCACCCGCCCGCCGACGCCACGAACGCCTTGCAGCGCCTGGTTTCCCGCCTTCGCAAGCTGCTACCTGACGGCGCGATCGAGGGCCAGACCGACGGGTACCGGCTGCTGGTCGACCCCGATGACGTCGACGCCGTCCGATTCGAACGCCTCGTCACGCACGCCCGCGACGAGCCCGACCCGCGGCGGCTGCGCCAGGGGCTGGGCCTGTGGCGCGGGGCCGCGATGCTGGACGTCGGCCTCACCGAAAGCCCCGCCCTCGACGCGGCGGTCACCCGGCTGGAGGGCCTGCGCCTCACCGCGATGGAGGACCGCTACGACGCCGAGATCGCCCGCGGCGGAGGGTCCGAGCTGGTCACCGAGCTGTCCGACCTGGTGGCGGCGCACCCGGTGCGCGAGCGGCTGGTGGCGGCGCTGATGCGCGCCCTCGTGGCGTCCGGCCGGGACTCCGAGGCGCTGTTGGCGTACCAGCGCGCTGGCGAGGCCCTGGCCGAGACCCTCGGCGTCGACCCGTCGCCGGAGCTGTCCGCGGTGCACGTCGCGGTGCTGCGCGGCGAGCTGGGACGCCGGGAAACCAAGCGCGACACCAACCTGCGGTCCGAGCTGACCAGCTATATCGGCAAGGACGCCGACGTCGCGGCCGTCGCCGGGCTCGTCGCCGACCACCGTCTCATCACCCTGATCGGGCCGGGCGGCTCGGGCAAGACCCGGCTGGCCACCGAGACCGCGCGCACCCTGATCGGCGACTTCGCCGACGGCGCGTGGCTGGTCGAGCTGGCCCCGATCGGAACGGACGGCGACGTCGCGCAGGCGACCATCGCCGGGCTCGGCCTGCGCGACACCCTGCTGGGCGGGGCGCCGAACGCCGAGCCGGTCGAGCGGCTGATCGCCGCGGTCGCCGAGCGCGAAACCCTGGTGGTGCTGGACAACTGCGAGCACGTCATCGAGGCGGCCGCGGCTTTCGCGCACCGCGTGCTCGGGGAGTGCCGGCGGCTGCGCATCCTGGCGACCAGCCGGGAACCGCTCGGCATCACCGGGGAGGTGCTGTGGCCGGTAGTCCCGCTGGGGGTGCCCGAGGAGGGCGCCGACCCGGGCGCGATCGAGGCGTCCGCCGCCGTCCAGTTGCTGCGCGACCGGGCGCGCGCGGTGCGCCCCGGTTTCGCGGCCGACCCGCCCGCGCTGTCCACCATGGCGCGGATCTGCCGCGCGCTGGACGGGATGCCGCTGGCGATCGAGCTGGCCGCCGCCCGGCTGCGCACCATGTCGCTCGACCAGCTCGCCGAGCGCCTCGCCGACCGCTTCCGCCTGTTGACCGGCGGCAGCCGCACCGCGCTGCCCCGCCACCGCACCCTGCGCGCCGTGGTCGACTGGAGCTGGGAACCGCTCAGCGACGCCGAACGCGCGGTGCTGCGGCGGTTGTCGGTGTTCTCCGGCGGCGCGAGTCTCGAAGCGGCCGAACGGGTCTGCGCGGGCGGTGGCGTCGAGCCCGACGACGTGCTCGAGCTGCTGACGGCGCTGACGGACAAGTCGCTGCTGGTGCCCGCGGGCGACGGCGCACCCCGCTACCGGATGCTCGGCACCATCCGCGAGTACGCCGCGCAGCGCCTCGCCGAGGCCGCCGAGACCGAACCGACCCGCCGCGCCCACCTCGCGCACTTCACGGAGCTGTGCGAACGCGGCGAACCGCTGCTGCGCCGCGCCGCCCAACTCGAATGGCTGTCCATTCTGGAATCAGACCACGACAACATCGCCACCGCCATGCGCGGCTCCCTCGCCTCCGCCGACGCCGCGGCCGCGATGCGGCTGGGGGTCGCCGCCGGGTGGTACTGGTGGCTCAGCGGGCACAAGGCCGAGGGCATGGAGCTGCTCACCGCCGCCGACGACCTCCCCGGCGACGTCGGCGACGACGCCCGCGCCACGGTGTACGCCCTGCTGGTGCTGTTCGTGACGACCGGACCCGGGGACGAACACCAAGCGGCGCAATGGATCCGAAAGGCGCAGCACTTCCAGGGCCGCATGTCGGGCCGCCACCCCGGCCAGCGCCTCATCGACGCGATGGTCCGCCTGCTGGACGGGCCCGAGGCCGCCCTGACCGCCTTCGACCCCGTCCTGGACGACGAGGACCCGTGGGTGCGCGCCATCGCCCGGCTGCAACTCGGCAAGATGCGGGTGATGTCGGGCCACGACCTGGCGGGCGCCGACCGCTACCTCGCGGAGGCACTGGCGGAGTTCCGAGCGATCGGGGAACGCTTCGGCATCTCCTTCGCGCTGGCCGAGCGCGCGGACCTGATCGCCACCCGCGGCGAGCTCGCCGCCGCCTGCGAGCTCTACGAGCAGGGCGCAACGGTCGTCGCCGAGATCGGCGCCGTCGACGACATCATTCGCCTGCGGGCCAGGCAATCCCAGCTGTACTGGCTGCTGGGCGACCACGCCGCCAGCGCGGCCTCCATGGCCGAGGCCGAACACCACGCCGCCGGCGTCACCTGGCCCGGCACCCTGGCCGTGCTCGCGCTGGCCAAGGGCGAGCTGGCCCGCTGGGGCGGCGACGCGGCCGAGGCGCGCCGCCAGCTCGACATCCTGACGGCCGTGCTGGGCGACGAGGCCGAACGGGCCTACATCCGCGCCACGATCGAGGACGTCCGCGGTTACCTCGCCGACGACATCGACGCGGCCCGCGAACACCGCGACGCGGCGGTCACGGCGGCGTCCGAGGCGGGAAACGCGCTGGTGATCGCGCAGGCCGTCGTCGGCGTCGCCGACCTGGCGCTGCGCCGCGACGCGCCCGAGCAGGCCGCGCGGCTCCTCGCCTGCGCCGCAGCGCTGCGCGGCACGCCCGACCGCGGCCACCCCGACCCCGCCCGCATCGCCGACGAGGCACGGCGCCGCCTCGGCGAGGAACGCTTCGCTGAGGCGGCGCGGGAGGGTGCCCAGGCGAGCTGGGGCGAACTGGTCGCGGTCACGCTCGGCTCGTGAACGGCCGTGGCCCCGATCGCTGGATCGGGACCACGGCGACGGCGTCTCATTTCCCGTCGAATGCACGAACGTCCTTGCGGACGAGGAATCCGCCGCGGCCTGGCGCGTTGACGATCGTCACGCTCGCTTCTTGAACGTCGCCGACGCCCACAGGTAGCCGACGACGGCGATGCCGACGCACCAGCAGATCGCGGGAATCACGTCGCCCGCGTGCGGGGTGCCGTTGAGCAGCCCGCGCATGGTCTCGATGATCGGCGTGAACGGCTGGTACTCGGCGAACTGCTTGACCCCGGGGCCCATCTTCTCGGCGGGAACGATCGCGCTGCTGAAGAACGGCAACATGACCAGCGGCACCGCGGCCAGCCCCGCCGATTCGGGGGTCTTCGCCGCCAGACCCAGGGCGACGGTCAACCAGCCCGCGGCGATGCTCAGCAGCAGGATCACGCCGATCACGCCGAGCCAGTCGGCGAAGCCCGCGTTCGGGCGGAAGCCCAGGGCGAAGGCGGTGCCGATGATCGCGGCGATGGCGATCAGGTTGGTGACCACGCTGGAGACGACGTGGCCCGTCAGCACCGCGCCGCGCGACACGTCCATGACCTTGAAGCGGTTGATGATGCCCGTGGTCATGTCGGAGTTCACCCCCGTCGCCACGGCACCGAGTCCATAGCAGACGGCCAGCAGGATCATGCCCGGCGTCGCGTAGTCGACGTAGTCGACGCCGACGCTGAAGGCGTCGCCCAGCATGTAGACGAACATCAACAGGACCACGACGGGCATGAGGACCGCGTTGAACACCGAGATCGGGTTGCGGGTGATGTGCTTGACGTTGCGGCGCAACATCACCATCGAATGGGACTTCATTTGGCTTCCACCTCCGTGGTGTGGCCCGTCAGGGCGAGGAAAACGTCATCGAGGTCGGGTGTGCGGACGGAGAACTCCTCGGCGCTCAGCGAGTACTCGCTGAGCCGCTCCAGGAGGGATTGCAGGGATCGGGTGCCGCCGTCGCTGGGGACGCGCAGGGTCACCCCGTCATCATCCACAGTAGAGTCGCTGATGACCTGCGCGGCCGACGCGAGCTCCGCCTCGGTGGCGAACCGCAGCCGCACATGGGTCCCGGGGATCAGGCGCTTCAACTCGGCGGGGGTGCCCTGGGCCACCAGCCGACCCTGGTCCAGTACGGCGATCCGATCGGCCAGCTGGTCGGCCTCGTCGAGATACTGGGTGGTGAGGAAGACGGTGACGCCGCCCGCGACCAGGTCGCGAATGATCGTCCACATGGTACGGCGGCTGCGCGGGTCGAGGCCCGTGGTCGGCTCGTCCAGGAAGATGATCCGCGGATCGCCGACCAGCGTCATCGCCAGGTCGAGCTTGCGCCGCATGCCGCCCGAGTAGGTCGACACGGGCTTGCGCGCCGCCTCCACCAGATCGAAGCGCTCCAGCAATCGATCGACGATCCGAGCGCCCTCCTTTGAGGACACGGGACTGAGGTCCACCATCAGCTGCAGGTTCTCGCGCCCCGTCAACAACTCGTCGACGGCGGCGAACTGACCCGTCACCCCGATCGCGGAGCGCACCGCCTTCGCCTCGGCGGCGACGTCGTGCCCGCCGACCCGAGCCGACCCGCCGTCGGCGGTCATCAACGTGGTCAACACATTGACGGTCGTCGTCTTGCCCGCCCCGTTCGGACCGAGCAGACCGAAAATCGAACCCTCGGCGACGTCGAAGTCGATGCCGTCGAGCACGACCTTGTCGCCAAATGACTTGCGCAGTCCCGAGACCGCTATCGCTGTTGTGTTCATGCGCCAACATTCGCGACCCGCCCTGTCACCCGCCTGACATCGCGCTGACACTGAAACTCACCCGATGACAGGGGTGACGCCTGCGGCCTTCGTTGTCGGTTCCGCTGCCGCGGCGGGGGTGGAATCCCCACGTCGCGGGTGTCACTAGCGCGCCGTGGCCGAGGAGCCAGCCGTGGTTCTGCCTGCGTCGTCGGTTCCGTTGCCGCGGCGGGGGTGGAGGTGGAGAGTCACCCGTTTGCTTGCGTTGTGGTCGCGCGTACGTTGTTGGTTCCGCTGCCGCAGTAGGTGTGGTGGGGGAGGAGCCCCTGCGTCGCGGCAGCCACCAGCGCGCTACGGCCGAGGATCCAGCCATGGTCGGGCTTTCGTCGTTGGATCCGCTGCCATGGCGGGGAGCGAATCCCACGTGTCATTGGCGCCGCCAGAGTGCCGTGGCAGCGGGACCTTTGTGGCTTTGCTTGCGTTGTTGGGTCCGCCGCCGCAGCTGGTGTGGGGATGGTGGGTTACTTCGCTTGCTGGCGTTGGGGTCCCGCGTGCGTTGTCGGTTTCGTCGCCGTGTCTGGCGTGGGCGGGGGGAATCCCACGCGTCGTCAGTGTCGTGGCCGAGGAGCCAGCCGTGGTCGTGGGTGGTGTGGGCGGTGGTGAGTGGCCGCGAGGCGTGGGGTTTCGGCAGGTTGCCGCGGGTGCGGGGCCAGGGGTGATTCCGCTCATCGGGGCGGCGTCGCTCGGTGGGTGGTGGGCGTTGCCTGGTTACCATCGGTCGTCGGATCGATCAGGAAGGTGTGCGATGCGCGCGATCACGGTCAAAACCCCAGGGCCCGCCGAGGCCCTCGAGGTCACCGAGCTGCCCGACCCCAGTCCTGGGCGTGGGGAGTTGACGATCGATGTGGCGTACGCGGGGGTCGGGTTCGTCGACACGATGTTTCGTTCGGGCACCTTCGAGCTGCCGACCCCGTTCACGCCAGGGATCGAGGCCACGGGGTACGTGCGCGCCGTTGGATCCGATGTCGAGGGGTTCGTGCCTGGGCAGCCCGTGGGGGCGCTGCTCAACGATTTTGGGCGCACCATGCGCGCGGGCGGGTACGCCGAGATCGCGGTTGCCCACGCCACCATGGCGACCCGACTTCCCGACGACGCCGATCTGGCGCGGGTGTGTGCCGTGCTCGTCAACGGCGGGACGGCCTGGACGGTCCTGCACGATCTCGCCCGACTCGATGTTCGCGACCGCGTCCTGATCCTGGGCGCCAGCGGGGGGCTCGGGGAGGTGGCCGCCCGCGTCGCCGCGATCCGTCCCGCCCGCAGCGTCATCGGCGTCTTCGGGCGCGCCCTGCCGCGAGCCCGCCCCGACCTGCCATGGACCGACACCGTGTTGGCCGCCGACCTCGATGCCACCATCGCCGATCTCACCGAGGGGCACGGCGTCGACGTCGTCATCGATCCCGTGGGCGGTGCGCTGCGCGAGACCGCGTATGGGCACCTGGCCCCGTTCGGGCGCCAGATCGTGGTCGGCAACGCCAGCGGCGAGGACCGCACGATCTCCGCCGACTCGGCGTGGGCCAACTCCCGCCAGGTGATCGGCTTCAGCCAGGGCGGCACCGCCCACCTGGTTCCCGACCGCGTCCAGTCCGCCCTGTCGGCCATTGTGGACCTCACCCATCGTGGCCTGCTCGGCACCGACGCCCCCGCCGTCGTGCCCCTCGACGAGGCGGCCGAGGTTCACCGCGCCCTCGAGGACCGACGCGCCCCCGTCAAGACGGTGCTTCGCGTCCGTTAGGTCTGGCGACCGCCCGCCGCGCCGCGAAATTTATACTCGAGGGCGGCGAAGGTTGGTGGTATGCGGGAGCGAGCGACTGCGCCGCGATGGTCGGTGGCGTCGGTATCGACGGTGCTGACGGCGATCACGGGGGTCCTGGTTGCCGCGGCGGCGATCAGCGGAAGTCCACTGTGGCTCATTACTGTCGGCTGTGGCGCGGCCACGGCGTTGATCAGCGTCGCGATCTACCTGGTGGTGCGACCCGTGATCGCGCGAAGGGCGTTCGTCGCGCGAGTGCTGTCCAGCCCGTATCTGCGCGAGATGCGGCTGGTGGGCGCCGACACCTGGGGCGTAAAGCTCGACATTGAACAGACCTATCAGGACGTGAGCCTCAGCAGGGAAGTCAACTGGAGCCAGGACACAGTGCACACCTTCGGGTTCGCGGCGAAGGAGGGTGAGCGCCTCAGCCTGGACGCGATCCTGAAGCAGGCCACCGCACGGATCATCGCGATCTGGGGGATTCCAGGCGCGGGAAAGTCCACATTGCTGCGCCACACCACCCTGCGCCTGGCGAGCGAGGCCGAAGGCCATCGGGTGATGCCGCTGCTGATCGTGCTGGCGCACCACTTCGAGGCGATCGTCGCCGACCCTGGCGTGAGTTTGGCTGAGGTCGCCGCGTCGGCGCGCTGGCTGGAGGGCAGCATGGTGAGGCCCTCCGATGTGGAGCGCTGGCTGCGGGGAGGACGATGCTTGGTCATGTTGGACGGTCTGGACGAGGTCCCCGCCGACCACCGCCGCACGGTCGTGGACTGGGCCGAGCGGGCGAGCGGGCGCTACCGCCGCATCACCATGGTCGTCACCTCCCGACCCCACGGTTTCGCCTCGGGCAGCCTGAACAACGCCGACATCCTGTTGGAGGTGCGGGAACTGACCGACGAGCAGATCGCGGCCTTCGTGTCCTCCTGCTACCGCGCCATGGCTTCCGACGGCCGACAGCACATCACCGACCCCGACGGCCAAGCCGAGGAGCTGTTGTCTCGATTGCGCGATCAGCCGAAGCTCCACGAGCTGGCGTCCAACCCGCTGCTTTTGCACCTCATCGTCTACGTCCACCACCACCGCGACGGCGGCCTGCCAACGGATCGCGTCGACCTGTATCGCGACCTCGTGCACCTTTTGGTCCATAAGCGACGGGAGTCCGCGGGCGTGTCTACAACGGCGAGTGCCTTGTCCGCCGCGGAGAAGTTGAGGGTGGTGGAGGAACTGGCGGGGGCCATGATGCTGGTACGACGCACTGAACTGCCCATGTTCGAAGTGGAGCCTCTGTTCGGGAGAATCGTCGATGCGGATGCCGCAACGGTCCTTGATGACCTGCGGGGCAACGGCATCGTGGTACCCGTTGGACGAGGCGCCTGGGCATTCCCGCACTTGACGTTGCAGGAGTACCTGGCCGCGCGGCGAATCGCCCAGTTGAACGACACCTCAAGGCTGATCGAGAACCTCGGTGATCCTTGGTGGCGAGAGACCACATTGTTGTGGGCGTCCGACAACGACCCTAGCGATGTCATTTCCGCGGCTTTGGACCGCAACGATGCCGATGCCTGGGACATCGCTATCGAGTGCACGAAATTGGCCATCAATCGAAATGTCGCGATCGACGCCGCGATGCGACGAGAAGTGAACCGCGTACTCGCGGGCAACTTCCCTGTAGATAGTGAGCGATTCAAGACCGCGGCAGCGTTGGCCGCTCGCCTCGACGCTTCCCGTTCGCCCAACTTGCCGTATAGCTTGGGCGTCACCGATGATTGATACATCGGATGTGGAGTGGATGTCGGCGCCCGCGTTCGCGGTGACCTCACGAGTGCATGACCTGTTCGCCCGCGTCGAACGGCACGAGGGCCGATACCCGAGCCCCGTGGCCCATACACAGGACGGCGCGGTGTTGGGCATGCGGCCGTTGGAGGTGCGGAGATTTGTCGCCTGGTTCAATTCTGTCCTCGATGAAGGCGTCTCCTACCGTCTTCCAACCCCAGAGGAGTTTGCTACCCGCCACTTCAGCGACATCGCCGACACCGCGAAGCACCGCGTTTGGACGGACAAGGTCACGTGCGAAGCACTCGCGGCGTTCGATTCCCTGGGGCCCAACCAATTTCAAGTGTCGACATACGACTTCACAACGACGCTCGTTGACGACCTGGAGGTGTTCGACGGCCTCTTCGACACGGACAGGCGCGCGCTGCGGGACGAACGCCGCCTGCGGGCGATGGTGGAGGCTCCTTTTTTCGATGTCGATGTCCAAGGTGTAGAACGCAACCTCGACACGGTGAGCTCCTTGTATGACCGCGCCCAACGGTGGATTCGATCGCTTCGGTTGTCGGGTTCCAAAACCATAGAGTTCATCGCCGCATTGATTTGCGTCGTCCACCCCCAGCCCCTCACGGTGCCGAGCGATGCACAGGTCACTGGTCACTCGGAGCGGGCTTGGATCGATGAACGTTGGTGGGAACTGATTCCGAACACCCCCAGGTATGAGCAAAACTACAGCCGCCCTCGATCCTCGTATTATCGTTCCAAGCTCCCTATCGACGAGGACATCAGACAGTTCCTCGCGGAAGCCAATGAGCGCATCAGTGATCTGTTCGCCCAAAAGGCGCCGTTCGACCGAGAATCCATTCGCGACATACGAGTGGGCTTGGCCGTCCTCTCTTGGATTGCCGAGACTTACAACAAGGACGCCTGGAGCTGGCGACCCAAAAGCGACGTCACGCTGATCAAGATCCACAAGTTCTGGGAATACATCGCCGAGCTGATCACCATCGAACGCCGCGAAACCCTTGCCACACCGCCCAACGAACTCCTCATCCTCGTCCGCGAATAACCGACGACTCAGAGCTTGGACAGCGCCGCCAGCATCACCGATGACCGATCCAGGAGCTTCTTCTCCGACAGGTCGCTGTCCTCGTGACTGACGCCGACCCAGTAGTCCTCCCCGACCGTCATCGCCGCGGACAGACCCACCTGGCTCGTCGTCGTGTCGGCGCAGTACGACGCCCCCTTCGGGCCGCCTGGCAACGCGTGGAGCTTCTGGGCATCGGGGCTTATGCATGCCTTCTTGGCGAACGACTTCGGCTCCCCATCCATGTCCTCCAACCTGTGATACCACAAGCGAGGGTCGAGCTCGGGTCGCCGCATCTCCACATAGGAGTATCCCGACAGGTTGTAATCGTCACCCTTGTTGTAGACGCCGCAGGTGCGCGTCGACCCGTCCTTGTCGTCGGTCTCCTCGCCGTAGTCGTCCATCGCGACGGGATCGGCATACACCTTGGACGGAACTGCCGCAGCGATCTCCTCGCAACTGGGCAGCGGATCGTCGGCGCTGTCGGGAAAGTCGGGCACCAATGTGTCGGTCACCACCACCCACGCGGTGTCACCGCATTGGTAGGTGGCGACGCCGCCGTCGCGGAAGTCGCCCACGTAGCTGAGGCTGAAGTCCTGCTCGGAACCGTTCGACGTGCCCGACGACCCGCCGTTGACCTTCAACTTGTCGGACGTTATCGCCGAGCGGGTCTGCCGCTCCGCGTCCTTGACGTCCGTGGTGAGCGCGGCGACCACGACCACGTTGTCCACCAGGGATTGGCGGGTCCCGATGCTCGACTCGTTCGGCCCGATCGACGGCGGATTGCCCTTCTTCACGATCGACGCCGACACCTTGGTCACGTCCTGCGGCAACGGAAGCTTCCGATGCGGGACGACCTTGGCAGGCGCCTTGCCGTGCGTCAGCTCGGCGATGCGGTCGCAATCGGCGCTGCCCGACGGCTTCTCCACCGATACCGAACAGCCACCGATGACGGCGACACCCACGGCCAGCGCCGCGAGATAGCCACAGTGGCCTTTGCGGATCGGCATACCAACTCCCAAGATCGGACAAGTGGCGTACACCGTAACGGCAAACGCTGTCACGTTCTTGATCGTCACTGACCGTCGGCGAACCGATGACAGCCCCGTGCGTGCCTCGGCCGTCCGACCGCAGCGCAGGAGAATGTTGCCATCCGGCGTCGTCACCGACATCGCCAAGAAGCTGCTCGACGCGCTGGAAACCGTGCACCGCGCCCACATCGTGCCCCGCGATGCGAAGCCCGCCAACGTGATGATCGCCGACGACGGGACCGTCCTGTTGACGGACTTCGGCATCGCCTACGTCGCGACGAGGACCGCGCGGATAACGCTGCCGAGCTCCGTGATGGGCACCTTCGACGACGTCTCGCCCGAGCAGATGCGCGGCGACGACGCCACGCCCGCCAGCGACCTGTACTCGCTGGGTGCCACGCTTTACCACGCCCTGGAAGGGATCTCGCCGTTCCAGCGCCGCACGATGCCCGAGATCGTTCACGCGGTGTTGAACGACACCGCGGCGACGTGGAGGCCCAGGCCCTGTTCAATCTGGGCGTCATGTACGCCCTGAACAGGCGCCCCGCCGCCAGGACCCGTTTCGACGAAGCGGAATCCATCTTTCGGGAACTCGGCCTCACCACGAAGGCGGACGAATGCCGCGACTTTCGCGAGCGACTGCGGGAAGACGAAAAAGGCCGCTGACCCGTTCTCACGGTCCAGCGGCCTCGTCGCGTCGTATGTACCAAGTGGAGCTGAGGGGATTTGAACCCCTGACCCCCACACTGCCAGTGTGGTGCGCTACCAGCTGCGCTACAGCCCCTCGGGCGACGCGACCGGATCAGTGTACATGCGGATTCGGTGCGGTCGAAACCGGGTTTCGGGTGGGGGCGATCGGGTCGGACGTACGGTGGTCGCGTGTTGGAGCTTGAGCGGGTCGTGCGGGAGCGGTTGGTGTTGCGGACCGTCGGCGGGGGTGTGGATTACCTGGTCGAGGAGCTGCGGGGGCTGGAAGGGGTCGCTGTGGTGCGGCGGCGGGCCGACGGGGTGGTGGTCGATGTGGATGGTGACCTGCGGGGGTTGGCGGGGGTGCGGTATTTCAGTTCGGCGGGGGTGCTGGTGGGTGACGCGCCCGTGGAGGGGCTGGCGCGGTCGGCGGCAGACGGCGTGGTGGCGGCGTTGGGGGCGGCGCCGCGGTTTCGGGTGGGGGAGATTGAGAAGCGGTGGGAGGTGCGGGATGCGTTGGTGGCCAAGGGGTGGCGCAACGAGCCGAGCGACTGGGACGTGAACCTGGTGGCCGACGCCGAGGGGGTGGTGGCCGAGGTCGGGGGGTTGTACTGGACGAAGCGGTTCGGGGAGCTGCGGCGGGCGCCCGCGTCGACCACGCCCGTGATCGCGGCGATCATGGTGCGCTTGGCGAAGATCACACCCGACGACGTGGTGTGCGACCCGATGTGCGGGGCGGGCACGTTGCTGGTGCAGGCGGGGGACATGGCGGACCCGCGGGTGCTGCTGGGTGCCGATCACGATCGGCACTGGGTGGCGCGGGCGCGGGAGAACCTGCGGCGGCGGGGGACGGGCGCGGGCCTGTGGCGCGGCGACGCGGGGGCGTTGCCGCTGGCCGACGGGAGCGTGGATCGGTTGGTGGCGAACCTGCCGTTCGGCAAGCGCGTGGGCTCGCACATCGGCAACCAGCGGCTGTATCCCGCGGTGCTGGGCGAGATCGCGCGGGTGTTGGCGCGCAAGGGAAGGGCCGTCCTGCTCACCGAGGACAAGCGCCTGTTCACCCAGACCGTGCAGCGCACGAGGGGCATTCGGGTGATCAAGGAGGTCGGCTTCGCCACGGGCGGCGCCCACCCGAGCGCGTACGTGGTGACGACGCGCCGCACCCGCTAGGCGTCGAGTTCGGCGATGAGCCTCTGGGGCGCGATGCAGCGGTAGGCGTCGGCGACGATCTCGGAGATCTCTTTCCAGTCAACGGTTTCGATGTCGAGGTAGACCCCGAGCCACCCACGGTGACCCACATACGGCGGCACGAAGAACCGCTCGGGCGACTCGGCGACCAGCGCGGCGGTCTCGCCAGGCGGGGCGGCGCACCAGAAGCCGACGCGGTCGTCGTGGTGGTGCTGGGACGTCATCGCGAACATCTTCTTGTCGCGGACGAACCAGGCGGGCTCCCCGTGGCTGACCCGCTCGGTGGCCTCGGGCATCCCCATGCACCGTTCGCGCAGCAGCGCGATGCGATCTTCGTCCATCCCGCGATTGTGGCGCAACGGTGGGACATCAACGCGGTGGTTGGCCCGCGAGGCCGCGCTCGACCGCCCACAGGGCCGCCTCGGTGCGGGAGGTGGTGCCCGTCTTGCGCAGCAGATTGGAGACGTGGACCGTCACCGTGCGCACCGAGATGCCCAGGGCCTTGGCGACCTGGCGGTTGCTCATGCCCCTGGCCAGGCAGGACAGGACCTCGTGTTCGCGGGCGGTGAGGTCGCCGTTGTCGGGGGTGTCGGGGCGGCCGAACCTGCGTAGGAGGCGGCGCAGGACGGGGTGGGGGGCGGGGTGGGGCGCGTCGGGGTTGTCTTGGGGGCCCAGGCATGCGGCGATGAGGTCGGACGCCGCGTCGGTGTCGCCGTCCTCGAGCAGTTCGGCGGCGCCGCGCAGCGCGGCGGGGAGGGCGGCGGCGGGGTCGGCGAGGGCGAGGGCGTAGCGGGCCCAGGCGGCGGAGGTGGGCGGGACGGACGCGGGGGGCAGCGCCTCGAGGTCGAGGCGGGAGACGGTGTCGTCGGCGTCGAGGTGTTTGAGGAGGCGGGCGGCGGGGGCCGACAGGCCGTCGGAGTCGGAGGGCCGGGACGCGATGAGCAGCAGGGCAACGGGG